>NZ_VPCP01000181.1:0-1262 GCF_013418145.1 Acinetobacter sp. YH12201
ATACCAGCACATGGCTGAGCAGTTCAGGTGAAGCAATGCCTTTATCAATCACATAGGCAGGCATCGCTTGCTGAGTCAGGGTGTCACACTGATCACAGACCCATTTGCCACGGACATGCTGTTCCTTATAGAACTGTGCCGGTCTGAAATTCAGTTTTTCACTGACATCTTCGCCGATACGACGTAACTGGCAGCCACAGCTGCATTGCGTTGATGCAGGTTCATGCTCAATACGGAGAGTGAGTAGATGATCTGGCAGCAGTCGACGTTTAGGTTTATTGGTTTTGGCTTTCTGTGTCGCTGCATCGGTTTTATCTGCATTCAGCCGCTCCAGTTCCAGATCAACTGCTGCGATATCTTCTTCGACCGCTTCATCCCACAGATGGATTTGTTTTGCAGTTAGATGTTCATTTTTACTGCCGAATTTGTGCTTTTTAAATAAGGCAAGTTCATGCTCGTATTTTTGGTTGAGAATAGAAAGATGTTGAACTTTGGCATCTAATTGTTGTTTATCTTCTGCGAGTTGTTGATGCTGCAGCGCCAACTGCCGGGTAAATTCCAGCAGTTGTTCATGGGTCAGTTGGCTTAAATCAGGCAGCGTATTCATGACCGCAGTATGCCTGAGGTCATGAAGAGAATGAAATAGAACGTTTGGAGGATGGCAGAATAGCCGAGCTTGGTTTAGAGCATCGTGACCACCTGCTGTCGTCCAATGCGCTGCCAAGGCAAACCCTGGATCAATGCCTGCAACTGCTCCGGACTGAGGGCTACGCTTTCACCCTGGTGAACCTGCGCCCAGTGGAATTTCCCCTGTTCCAGCCGCCGGGCACACAGCCAGATGCCCAGTCCATCATGCACCAGTACTTTCATGCGATGGCCACGTTTATTACAGAACAGGTAAGCGCAATGCGGTTTGATGTAGCCAAAGGCTCTCAGCACCTGAGCCATGGCCGTATCCATACCCGCACGCATGTCCATCGGCTGGGTAGAAAGCCAGATTTCATCAATGCGGATCATGTTGTAAGTGCCTTGAGTAATTCTGCTAAAGCAGATATTTCTGATACTTGCCATTTCAAGCCAATTTCTGCTTTTGAGTGGGGTAAAGTAATTTGAACCGTTAACATGTCAGTAGGAATAGGATCTAATGGTGCAGAGCAAGATAAGGCAATAAATGCAGGTTTATTCGGTAGTGGTGAGCGATCATTCCCTGGCTTACCATCAATTAAGCGAATCCATTTGGATACAAGATTTGTATTCAATCC
>NZ_VPCP01000182.1:0-1240 GCF_013418145.1 Acinetobacter sp. YH12201
CAAGCATTTCAAATGAAATGGCTAAAACCTGATTCCAAACAAAACGTGCAGAGCCAAGCAACTTGTTTAAAACAAGCTCCTGTTCCAGATTAGGCTAAAGCCTAAATTTGTATGCTTTGTTGATTTTTATCAATGAGTGTGCATGTAGTAATATATGTATAACACTATCACCAAATAAACACCCGATCAATGACAGAAATATATAAAAACCGCAATTCATCCTTTAATTTACACGTACACTTGGTATTTATTACAAAGTACAGGAAGAAAATTTTAGGTGAGTTACACCATAAATATTTTATTGAGTGTGTATATGATATATGTAAAGAATTTGATGCAGAATTAAAAGAGTGTAATGGTGAAGCAGATCATGTTCACATGCTTATTCAATACCCACCGACAGTTCAACTCAGTAAATTTGTGAATAATTTAAAATCTGTAACAAGCAGAAGAATGAGGAATGAATTTTTAGATTTACGTGGTAGCTATGCCAAGCCTGTTTTATGGTCACGATCTTACTTTTCAGGGTCGTGTGGTGGTGCGCCTTTGGATATTATTAAAAAGTACATTCAAAACCAACAAGGTTAAAATCTGTGAAATTCACCTCCACTCTGACTGTCGGGTGGAGTCCTCTTTCACTTTAAGATAGATATAGCTAAGTTACGCTAAGCGGGCTTTCCTGAGATAAGATCCCCCGTTTATGTCCTGAACTTATTCACTGATGATTACTATACAAAATTGCTCGGAATTATAAAAAATGTATTTTTTGATTTAAGCAAGAGAGTCAATATTATTGTGTGTTAGATTATGGTAATTTTTGAATGATTTTTAATCTATTCAGTTAACCCCAAAAGATTATATTTTGGGGTACTGCATTGGGATCACAGAGGGAATATGCCTATCAAAAACAAATCTATTTTTATCCTTCTTGTCTTTACTGTAGTGATCATGAATATTTTTATGATCAGCTTATTGGCCTATACCTTGCACACTGCACGTGAGCACGCAGAAGCTGAAGCTCGGACTGGTGTAGAAAATTTAACATCACTGCTTGAAAAAAGCGTGAGCAGTAGTTCACAAGAAATCGATTTGTCTTTGTATACTTTACAAACCTATATAACCCGAATTACGGATAAGAAAACCGCTTGAAAAAAAGATGGTTAGAGCCATTTAGAAAGTTACTACACAAACCAAAGACTCTAACCACCATGTTTGATTTTACAGAAATCTTCTGTGTTAT
>NZ_VPCP01000183.1:0-1135 GCF_013418145.1 Acinetobacter sp. YH12201
TGATGAAATACGGTATTCTGATGTGACAAAACCTGAGTCCTTTATAGTTAAAGTGTTTGTTTGCACTCATATTTTAACTATTTAGACTCAGGTTTTTTTATTTAAAGCAAACTATGGGACAGTAGTGAGCTTCGGCTTCCTTTTTTATGTCTTAAGCTTGAAAGCTAAGTCATTAATCGCTGCTTGAACGACTAACCATGAAATATTTATCGTATCTTTATCAGGGTTGAACCTATTCATCATTTGTTCGTAAGGATGAATTAAGTTTCTAAATTCCCTCAGGGAATGAGAGAATTTTTTCACATCAATATCTATCCATCCTACTTGATGAGCTACATCTATCATTTCTGCTAATTTCCAGTCAGCAAAATGCTTAGTTTTCCCATTTTTATCTTTTGGAGCACAATTTGCCTTATTTGCTTCAATCATATTTTTCTGACATACACCTAATAAAATACCTTCAAGCATGCTACCCATTAAAATTACTGCTGCAAGATGAGCATTAGCATCAATACATCTTTGAACTTCATCCCATCTACTTTTTAATATTTCTCCCACGCCAACTTCCAGCCCTAAAGCGAGGAAATTGGGTGCAGGTAACGGTTTTAGTTCTCTGTCTTTTTCTAATTTGCTTTCATTAAAATCTATTTGAATTTTTCTAAACTTTGGTTCAATACCTTCTAGATATATTTCAAAGCCTTCAACATACAGTATGCTATTTAGAGTATTTAAAGCTTTAAAAACTCTTTCTTTATCACCACCATATTCACGTGGAGAAACAAGTCGTTTTAATACATTGGCTAATTGTTGACTTGTTAATTCATTTAATCTGTCTAAAACCCATTTAGCGCGAGTTGAGCCATTATGAATATATGGCAAACCTATATTATGAAAAAATTTAGTAATTTTTGAACTTGATCTATATTCAGGATGAATTATTTCATTATTTCCACAAATAAACTCTGCTATTTGTTCCAATGTCTTTTGATCCATATCCCACCATTTTAATATTTAACCTGAGTTCGACGAAATCTGCTTAGCCTTTTAGCATATTTTGGAAAGTTGGCTTATTGGGATTCAAACAATAAGCCACTACAGCAGCCATGATATTCACCATGAAGTTATTTACCGAACG
>NZ_VPCP01000184.1:0-1094 GCF_013418145.1 Acinetobacter sp. YH12201
CCACTCTGGGCAAAAATTAAGATCAGCCACCCGCTGGGATCAGTTTGTTGCCATATTGATGTCCCAACTTTCTTGTCGGCAAAGCTTAAGAGACATTCAATCCAATCTCGAATCCCAGCAGGAAAAGCTCTATCATCTTGGCGCGAAAAGAATTGCGCGAAGCACCTTAGCAAGACTCAATGAAGAACAGCCCGCCAGCCTGTATCAGCAATTGTTCACGCAGCTGCTTCAGCACTGTGAAAACTCTAAAACTGCACATAAATTTAGATTCAAGAATCCGCTGTATTCACTAGATGCCAGTCATATTGATCTTTCACTGTCATTGTGCGAATGGGCAAAAGTGCATGAATCCAAAGCCAGTATTAAACTCAGTGTTGGCTTAAATCACAGCAATACCATTCCTGAATTTGTAGCGCTTGGGGATGGTATTGAAAATGATATGGTGCAAGGCAGAGCATTTAAATTTCCTGCTGGCAGCATTATCGTCTTTGATAAAGGATATGTTGATTATCAATGGTTTGCTCAGTTGACACATCAGAAAGTCAGCTTCGTAACTCGGCTACGCCCAAAGACAGTTTATCAAGTTAAATCAAGCCGCAGCGTATTAGCGACTAAAGGCATTATTGCAGATGAATGTATTGAATTAAGCAGTGCGCATGCCAAGAAAAGAGGCGCACCTAAATTATTAAGACGTATAGAGTTTTATGATACAGATAAGAAAAGAACATTCGAATTTCTGAGCAACAACTTTCATCTGGCAGCATCCACCATTGCTGCAATTTATAAAGACCGCTGGAAGATTGAGTTATTCTTTAAAGCCATCAAGCAGAATTTAAAACTGAAGTCATTTCTAGGTCGAAGCCGCAATGCGATACAAACGCAAATATGGATTGCATTAATCGCCTATTTGCTGGTGAACTTCGCTAAACACATGGCACAAGAAGAATGGAGTGTTCAGCGTTTACTGCGAATTATTCAGGTCAATTTATTTGAAAGGAAACTTTTAAGGTCACTCTTTGTGCCTGATAAAAAATGGCGAAAACAAGAAGAACCTCAATTGAGGTTCTTCTTGTGATATTTGTGGGACAGCAGTG
>NZ_VPCP01000185.1:0-1039 GCF_013418145.1 Acinetobacter sp. YH12201
ATGTATTTTCACGTGCGATTGTTGGCTGGAAAGTATCAACACGTATGAATACAGACATGGTCCTGGATGCATTGGAGCAAGCATTGCATGATCGAGGCATGGCAAAGAATGTGATTCATCATTCCGATAGAGGTGTTCAATATCTTTCCATTCGCTATACCAATCGTTTAGAAGCAGCAAATTTACGAGCTTCAGTCGGTACAACGGGTGACTCATACGATAATGCTTTGGCTGAAACGGTGAATGGCTTATACAATGATTGAATATTTAAAAGCAGATTGGCAAGGTTTAGCGGATGTACAACTTGCGACACTAAACTGGGTGGATTGGTTCAATAAAGAACGTGTACACAGTGCGCTAGGTTATGTGTCACCTTTTGCTTTTGAAGCAATGTACTATGATAAGATTAACCCGTTAGGTCAGGTGGCCTAACTTAAATAAAAAACTCTCCGACAAACCCGGTACGGTTCACTTCTTCCTGCCTGTTCAATTTTCTGCCCAATTACTACAAAAAAAACCTGCATCTTGGGGAGGATGCAGGCTGAAAACTTCAAGATTATTTCTGTGGAGAAATCAATCTATACTAATATACTTGGTTTAATATGTTAAATAAATCGCATTATATATCAAATTTTAAAGACTGTATTGCCACTCTTCTTTTGGATAGATATCTTTTATTGCACTTTAGGGCTTAGCAATTGCCTTCATGAGCAGGTAAACCGCAATGGTCTAATCGCCAACTTTAAGCTTGGTGGTTACCTGAATGCTGATCCTATTTAATTTTAATGCCGGGTTTGCTGAGACAATAGATACTGCTTAAGCTCATCAATAGGCATCGGTTTGCCAAACAGATAGCCCTGGTAATGGTAACACCCCTGTTTTTCCAATACCTCGCGTTGAGCTTCGGTTTCTACCGTTATTTAAAACCTACTTAAACCTACTTACGTGGGTTTAATGTTTAATTCCTACTTCATCATCAAGAACCAATTGCTATTGCGCTTGGGATTACCTCAATTCCATAGGCTGTCACGGTGTAACT
>NZ_VPCP01000041.1:0-10459 GCF_013418145.1 Acinetobacter sp. YH12201
TGAGAACATTGGAAAAACCGCAAAATTGACTACTTTTTAAACAAAATTATTGGCAAGAACTATCAAAACCGCTCATAAAAAAGCCGACTTGTTTCCAAGTCGGCTTTTCGGGTTTGCGCCCCCGATTTCTTATAGCATAACTTTTTGAAATATAACACTATTTATTTTGCATTTCGTATAAGCTCTATTATGTTAAATAGAATAGAAAACCTTTTAAATTTAGTGTCAA
Source organism: Acinetobacter sp. YH12201 (assembly GCF_013418145.1). Taxonomy (NCBI): domain Bacteria; kingdom Pseudomonadati; phylum Pseudomonadota; class Gammaproteobacteria; order Moraxellales; family Moraxellaceae; genus Acinetobacter; species Acinetobacter sp. YH12201. The sequence goes on from NZ_VPCP01000041.1 coordinate 230, forward strand.
ATTATAGATAAATATTTTTTATAACTTGATAAAAAATATAATGTTTAATTTATTATATTGATAATTAATTTAATAAGCTTTAAAAAAATATGGATTTCGATAGTACTACTCAATTACCCACAAAATTCTTAAATAAACTTTCTGAAGTTATTTCAGTAGATCCTAGTGATATTGTTAAAGATGCACAGTCTAAAGGGTTACCTATTGCGAAAATAGAAGACTTTACAACAGAGATTATTTGTAAAAATTATCGACGAATTGAAGATATTTCTAGCTCATATGGTAACTATGCAGCAAGAAATAGTGCAATAACTGGACTAGCTTCTGGAGTTGGTGGTGTAGCAACAATGGTAACCATTGGTGGCGTTGATATTGTAAATATGGCAGCGCAATTGTATAGGCTGAATCAAAGAGTTGCATATTTGAATGGCTTTGATCCTAATAATCCACATGATGCAGAACTAGCCAGAGAAATTTATTTATTTTCATTGGGATTTGATAAAGCTGCTGTTGCAGGTGTGCAAGCTATGATGAATAGGGCTGCTCAAATTGCAGGAAAATCTGGAGCAAAATCAAATCCAGTTCTTAAACTGATCATGGTCGTTGCATCAAAATTAGCACCCAAAATGACAACTAAACAAGCCGCAAAATTTATTCCTGTTGTTGGTGGTATCTTGGGTGGGGGTATTAATTTTGCATTTGCTAAATATGCATCAAGTGAAATTCAGAAAAGATATAAAGAAGAGTTTTTTAGAAAAATGCAAACAGAATCTATAAATTCTTAATTTTATAAGTTCATACGTTCTAGGAGAGTGAAAATGGGGTTTTGGAATAGTGTTTCTAGTCTTGCAAAAGGTGCAGGTCAAGCTATGCAGGAAAAAATGAAAGAACAACAATATGAGGCATGGCGAAAGTTTCAAAGCCTTCCAGCAGAAAGGTTAATTGATTATATAGGGCAACATGAAGGTGGGACATCAAGAGCATTAGCTATTTTAGCATTATCATTAAAAAATCGTTCTGCCGCACAACGTTTTGTAGATGATAGTACTAAAAGCTCACTTGAGCACATGAGAAAGAGGTTGGCTTTAGAGGAGCATAAGGATGCTGAAGAACAGCGGCGTGCTATTGATTCATTATTTAGAGGGTATTAAGACTATTCAACAATGGTGTTTTAGTTCTTCTAAAATTAACATAATACACGTTATACGAATTCCCAAGGCATGGCTTTTAGTCATGCTTTTTTTATCAAAAGACTATACCTGAATGATAGCGAGCCAAATCGCATACAATATCTATCATTAGACTTAATGCAATAATTAAATGATAGTATTATCATTAATCTAATAGAATTAAGATTAAATGATAGAAATGAATACACGTATTTATCTACGAGCTTCAACTAAAGATCAAGATGCAGAAAGGGCTTTGCAGATTCTTCAGGATCTAAACCAAAACTTGAATTTGGGTGAAACCATTGTGTACGTGGAAAACTATAGTGGTACGAAGTTAGACCGACCTGAATTGAATAAGCTACTGTCAGAAGCAAATCAAGGTGACACATTGTTAGTTGAAAGTATTGACCGCTTATCACGCCTAACCCAACGAGATTTTCAAGAGCTGAAGCGCAGGATCCAGGAGAAGGGACTTCGTTTAGTCGTAGCAGATCTTCCTACTACCTACCAAATGATTCAAACCAGTGACAGCATTACTCATTCAATCTTGGAACTCATCAACAATATGTTGATTGATCTTCTGGCAACAATGGCCCGCCTAGACAATGAGAAACGTATAGAACGTATTAAGCAGGGCCTGGCACGTTCGGGTTACAAACCAACAGGCAAGAAGGCAAATGAGGCTAAACATAAACGAATAAAAGAATTGCTAGTAGTTGGCAATATGACTAAGGAAGAAATTGCCAAAGCAGTGAATTGTGGAGTTGCAACTGTCTATCGAGTTGCTAAAGTTATCTAAAAGAGGCTTATCTCAACGCGCCCCCAATGGGGCACCGCTGCATTCAGGTTACTTCACATAAGAAATTTTATGTTAAATGATTGTTAGAAATGCCCCTTGATCGAGGCATTTTCTATAAAGAATACTAAAAACTAATTAAAGCCAACCAAGTTTCAAAACAAGGCAGTTCTCAGCAATCATATTTTTAAATTATATAACTCCCAACTGAGCTTTTGCTCCAACGATAAGGCTTTCATTTTGAGTTTCTAAGGCAAATAAACCATACATCAAAGGAGAGGCCGCTGCTCTTTCTAAAGTCTGTTCATATAGTTTATTCCAAACTTTACCCCCTAGTTTTTCATACTCGATGATTAGAGTTTTGAGGCTTTCTTCTCCAAACAAAGTTACATGCCCAGCAAAATCAATCGCTGGGTCATCTATATGGGCTGTTGACCAATCAATAACGCCTGAAACAGCTCCATCCTTTGAAGCTAGTACATGCCCAGCATATAAATCGCCATGTATAAATTGGGTGAAATCTGCCCATAGAACATCATTATCCAACCATTTTCTGTAGCGGGTTTCCAATTGCTCACTTATACCAATTTCAGATTTTACTAACTGCAAATTGTTTGCTATTTCAGGTCTTAAATCTGAAGGTTTCATAATTTTCAAATCATTTTCCCGAACTTCTTTTTCAGGAATACTATGGATTTCAAATAAGGTTTTTGCCAAAGATGTTATGTATTTCGGGCTATCTTTGTCCATATTCCAAATTATTTCATAGGTTTCAGCATCCAAATTTAAAACAGGATTATCTTTAAGTATGGGATAAGCCACTAATTCTGTAGATGAAATTCTCCAATCAGGAACCTCTACAGAAAGATGTTTTTTTACCAATTCTAAAATGCGTTTTTCTTTCTTGATTTGTTCCCTCATGCCATCACGACGAGGAATACGCAGCAACCATTGTTGCCCCTTTGTATCAAGAGCAAAAACGACCTTAAAATCAATGCCCATTTCATTGAAATTCATTTTGTCCGTAAGCAACAAGCCGTGTGCTTCAGCAAGTGATTGAATATCTTGAATTGTCATTTTTAATTTCCTTTAAAGAGTTCAATAATTAATGTTCGGATTAGATTGGCTATCATTAACAATCTCTCTCAAAAGTCTTGATGATTTTGTGGTCTTTGATCTCGTAGATAATGTCAGCAATATTATCGACCAATTGCTTGTCATGAGATACGAAGATAATAGTTCCTGCATAGGACTTCATCATTGTTTCTAATGCGGCAATACTTTTTAGGTCAAGATAGTTTCCTGGTTCATCCATAAGCAAAATATTATATTTTCCTAAAAGCATTTTGGATAAAAGCAGTTTGATGATTTCACCTCCCGATAAGTCGGATAAGTTTTTTTGAATATCATTCGCTCCGATCCCCATTGAAGCCAATACTGCACGAATTTCCGCAACTGTGTACTCGCACTCTTCCTGCATAAAGGAGAGCACAGATTTATGCGTGTTAAATTTATATCCTGTTTGTGTAAAGTAGCCAATTTCAGCTTTTGGAGATATGGTTAATCCATCAGCACGTTCTGATATCATTTTTAACAAGGACGTTTTCCCTGTTCCATTCGATCCAGTTATAGCGACTTTAGCGCCAAGCGGTATTATAAAGTTAGCGTCATCAAAGATAGTACGGCTACCAAATTTTAAGCTCAGACCATCTGCCGTAATCGGGAACTTATTGTGCAGTTCTAGGGCTGAACTTTGACGAAAACGAATAGAACGCAAATGCTCTGGTGCTTGAATATCTTCTAATGCAGCCAAACGCTTTTCCATACTCTTAGCTGCCTGATACAGTTTTCTTTGCTTGGTGCCAGTCATTTTTGCATGCCCAAGTCGTCCAGCACTTTCGGTAGAGTTTTTGGATTTTTCTCCTTTTTTCTTATTGTCTAATCGATTAGCTTGCTGGCGTTTTTCTTGCACAGCAGATTCTAATCGCTCCCGTTCCTTCATCATCAGCTCATATTCTACGGCTTGGTGTTGTCGCTCTTCTTCTTTTTGACGCAAGTAATCCGAGTAACCACCCCAATATTCCGTAATTTTACCGTCTTTTAACTCCCATATCTTGTCTACAACCATATCAAGAAAATATCGGTCATGACTGATAACAAGTAATGCTCCATCAAATGCTTTAAGTTGACCAATAAGTAGATCTATTCCATTGAGATCAAGGTGGCTGGTTGGTTCATCCGCTAGAATGCCATGTACTTGTTGGGAAAATGCGGCAGCAATTTTTGCACGAGTTTCCTCTCCGCCACTCATTGTGTCGTTTTGTACATTGGAAACACCAAGGCGAGATAACATTGCCCGGTCTTCGACCGTTTCTATTTCGATTCCGCCCAGTTGGCTGATATGTGCAAAATCACCAAAACGCTGTAATGTCGCTTCGGCTAAAACAATTTCGCCATTAAGTACTTTGAGTAAACTACTCTTTCCTGCTCCGTTATCACCCACAAGACCAATACGGTCATAAGAGTGAATTTCCAATTCATCAATATCCAAAACATCACGCCCAGCATAATCCAAGCGTATGTTTCTCGCTTTAATAATTAAACTCATTTTTATTTACTCCTGTTTAGCTCTTGAAATTTTTTATGCAGCAAACAGGATTTAGGTGAAAACAAAAGCTAGCATCACAGTGTCCTCCCAAAAAAAAAGCTATTCATCCACAGGGTGGACAAATAGCTAGTCAATTAAGTTATAACTGGAAACTATGCACTAAAAGCATACTTATAAATTAAGCATACTTTTACTTTATATATCCGCATATATTCTTAAAGACACAACAAAAGCCCACCATTATAAAATAGTGTCACTATGCAAATAGTTGTGTCTTAACGAATGCGGATAGAATGCATAAACTTACCTAAAAAATAAAATTCAGTTTTATGATAACTTTACTGTTAAAAGAAGTCTAGACAACCTTGTTTTATGCTTGGATATAAGGCTTATTTTAAAATAATAGTAGTGAAGATTTTCTAAAATTAACATAATACACCTTATACGAAATGCGTTATAATTATCTATATAAATCAATGCTGTAGTTTCTAGTTGATAGCTCATCTTCCCCAAGGTGGGCTTTTTTTATGATTTTTCACGTTCCACGCTTACTATTTGATCAATGTTTCACGGTTTTAATTAAATAAACTGAATAATTCAATCTGCACGATTTAAGCGATTATCTTGAATAAGATCATCCAATTTATCTTCTAAATCTTCAATCTTATATTTGAGCGATAAAATAGAATTTTTTAAACGCTCATTTTCAGGAGCATCAGGATTTTTTAATTGATTAAAAATTTCTAATAATTCGTTGCGATTAGTGCTTAACCTTTCAATGTCACTTTCAATAGCCATTCTTGGTGTCCACAGAGCAAGTAAAATTTGCTCATAGTCTTTGAGTTCTTGATGGCTCATTGCATCTAATTCAGCTCTAGTTTTCATGGTTTAAAATCCGTCTTGCTATGAAGAGCTTTAAAAATCCGCTTTGCTGTTTCCTCTCTTACACTTTTCGGATCTCGTAAGATGCCACTAATCCAAAGGGCAAAACTAGGATAGTCCTGGAAGTTACTTAGGTCTGATAGCTCAGAAAGTTTAGATAAAATAGCACTGTACTTGTTAATTTGAGCATCAGACAGGTTGCAGAACATATCTATTGTTTTTGGATCTCGCTCAGGAGCTATTAATTTTGGCTTAGATTTTTCTTTCACAGTGAACTTAAAGCCGACAACAGAACGTCCTTTTTTAACTGGACTATAGTCAACTGTTACATCGGTAAATTCATTAATTTCATCTAATGAGCTCTTCAAAACTCTTCGTTTTAAGTTCCTCAAATCTCTATAAGATTCTGGTAAACCAAACTCTGTAAACATTTCATCTAGCGTTAATTCAAAGCCATTTTTTGCCTGATTTTTTTTCGCTAAATGGTAAAAGTCTATTGAGTAGTCTTTTTTTAATTTTAGAACTACATCTTTTTTATAACGAGTGTATGGATTGTATTTATCTAAAATTTTCAACATCACCAAAACAATAGATGTAAACCTTAAAGATATCCCTGCATCTTCATAAGTAGCATCAATTACCCAGTTAGAGTAGACCTTTTTCCCCCTATCATTAACGTATGAAAAGGACCGATCTACTAGTTTTTTTGACGCATTTTCAATTTGTTTATAAGCAGAATTGACTTTGATACCACAGTCATCAGCAAATTGTTGAGCAGATATTAAGATTTGATCTTGTTCACTTGCATCGACATTTCTAGCAATCGGAGAAGCCATAATTAAAATTCTTTTTTCATCTACAGACATGCTTTTAAAGCATTCAGTAACTTTGTTTTGAATAGCCATTGTTGTTACTGGATAAGATTTATCATAACTATTTTCTTTATTCATTCAGATATCAAACCTTATAAAAAATGAACATGATTTTTGTACCCTTATGAGAAAACAATGTACACCAATAAACATAAGGGTACAATAATTTATTTGTACCCTTTATCATGCTATTTGTACCCTTTAATCATGCTATTTGTACCCTTTTAAACGATAAAATCATGCTATTTGTACCCTTTATCATGCTATTTGTACCCTTTTAACGCTTGAAACTATTGCTGCATAAGGTTTTCAGAGGGTCTAAAAGCTTTTAAAAGCTTTTTAAAAGAATAAAAGGGAATTTATTTCCAAAGTGAGTTATTAAAACTGCCCTTTGTACTCGCTAAAGCTCGTACTCTATTGAAGCTCGTTTCACTCGCTTCGTGGGGGCAGTTTTTTGCATATATGATCAAGGATTCAAAAAGCAAAACATGAATAATGCATTCGCTATGCTCATGCTTTTTGACGAGCAAAAGCATCAATACTTCGCTCGTAGACACTCGCTAATCACTGTCCCCAGTAATTCAATAAAAAACGGTTTTTCAGAGGGGGAATAAGCAACCTTTCGTTGTGTCACTCGTAGACACTCGCTAAAAGGCTCTCATTTGCGTTTTAAGCGATTTTATTTTTATCAACTATATTTTTACTGTATTTCTATCAAAAGTCGCTAAAACCCCCGTTTTTTTGCGTTTAAATGGGATTGCTAAGGCGTGTAGTCATGGTTATTGTCATTTTCTGGCTTTTTAGGCTCATTTCTCTGCTGTTTTTCTTGTTCTTGGCGTCTTAAAAATGCCAAATGTTCTTGTTGCTCTCGTTCTTGTGCATAGCGTTGTTCTTGTTGCTCTCGTTCTTTACGTAACTGCTGTTCTCTAGATTCACGATCTTTTCGGTCGTTTTCGAGCTGTATTGCTCTTTTTTGGGAAAACTCTTGCTGCGCTTCGGTCTCAATTTTTTTTGTAAAAGCCGTATGCAATTCTTGGATTTTTAGATCTTCCATTTCTTCTGCATATAGTCGCTTTTGTTTTTCACCATTTTGAGGACTAAAGTATTTATTTCCATAGTTATCTTCTTCAAATATATAACTATTTATGATCTCCAGTCTTTGATCGCGTACATACTCTTGATACTCAGTTTCTCTGCGTGATATTTCAGAAATTTGATGATCTATATTTGAAATTTGATCATTAAGTTTTCGTTGTTTAACAGTGATGTTCGGTTCGTCAAATTTTGCAAAAGACTTTTTAGGCTGGAGCAGCTGATTTTCTTCTGTCCATTTATTTAAATGATCAGAATATCTCTCTTTTTTTTCTATTTCACTAAGACCAGAAATATGCTTTTGGATGTCTAGTTGGGTGTTGTGTTGGTCGATCAGGTCATTTATTTGATTGATCCATTTTGTTTTAAAAAATAAAGGCTCTTTTTTGCGTAGTTCTGATATTGCAGAACTCATCGTGTTTAATTTTGTTGTTAATTTTGATAATTCTTCATTTTGGAATTCAGAAAGTTTCTGAGAAGTTTTTTCTAAATACTCAGCTTGAGAGTATTGAAACTGAAGCTCACTTCGTACTTTTTGAACAAGATCCTCAGATACTTTGATGTTTTCATCCAGTGCGATGACCTTTTTGATTTTTAAATTACGTAGCTTAATTTCATCATTTTTCAGACTAATTTCTGTAAATATTCCTCGTCTCCGGAGGTATGTCGCTTGAGGACCTTCGTGCTGAGTTGCTTCTAGGTCACTTTCCTGGTCTTCATAACTTCTGTGATCGACACGTTCATCAAATCCATTTTGTTTCAGGTGGTGATTGCATAATTCTGCAAATGATTCTCTCCAGTGGCTTACAGTTTCTGTGCCATTGTCACGACTGAAGTCCCTATATTTTTTTGCTGAAAAGTCACCATGCTCATTAATACTTCGGGTGGTGAACATGATGTGTGCATGGTAGTTGCGTTCATCACTTCCACTGTCTGTATGCGGTGCATGAATAGCAGCGTCAACGATGACACCATATTTTTTAACGAGGTTTTGGCAAAGTTCATTGAGCATATTTTTACGCTGTTCAGCGTTTAATTCACCTGGAAATGCAATTTCAAATTCTCTTGCAAGTAATGCATCTTTTCTTCGTTCGGCTTTTTCGACTTTGTTCCAAAGTGTCTGACGATTGAGTAACTCGGTATTTGTATTTTCGGGCGCATAGATTTCTGTAAATTCGACACCAGTTTTTTTTGTGTAGTCTTGTTCTTTTCCATAGAAATTGCATACCAATTTTTCACCTGAACGATATGCAGCACAAGCAACGGCTGATCGTCCATTACCTCTACTAATCGTTTTAACTGAAAAATGATATATCGCCATTTTGTTTTGCTCTTTATTTCGATTTATCGAAATTACCAACATGAATATGTTGGTCTGGGGATTACAAAGGGGATTTACCCCTTGTCGCACCATTGGATGAAATCCAATGGCTAAGTGCGCTCTTCGAGGAAAACATTACTATACATATAGCACCTTGAATGCATATTCAAGTGCGCTTATGTTAGGGATGGTTTCCCAGGATGATGGTATTGGATTAATGAGCGTTACTGAAACACTAGACAGCAAAATCAAAGCACAGGAAGAAAAGCTAAAGCAGTTAAAGGCTCAAAGACAGGCAGCACTGGCAAGAGAACGTGCTAAAGAGAAAGAACAAGCTCGAAAGGATGATACCAGACGCAAAATTTTAATTGGATCCTGTATGCTAAAGATCACTGAAGATGATGAACAAGCCAGAGCTAAATTAATTGCTCAGATGGATAAGTATTTAACAGATGAGCGTGACCGAAAGCTTTTTAATTTATAAATTTTGAGGGATAAGTAGTGGAAGATCCAACACTTAATAAGTTAATACGTAATACAGAATTATTCTTCGAACATCACTGGAATGTAGACCTATTAGGAAAGCCTCCTGAATGGTCACCAGTACATTTTAATTTTGGAAAAATTCCTAATTACGATAAACAAGGTGTATATGCGTTTGTCAAAGGGGATTTAGTGACTTATATCGGTGTTGGGACTTCTAGAGGTGCTGGCCGTTATCGTGGTAATGGCTTAAGCGCCAGGGTAATGAAATATTGCCGATGGAATGAAGATAAAACTGAATATATTGCGATAGATCCAAGACTGAAAGATGCTGGATCCATCATTACAATAGGCTTTGAGCGTGATACGGCTTATTTAGCAAATGCCCTAGAAGTTTTTCTTATCTCTAAAATCCAACCTGTCCACAATGTGGTTAAAGTTGGTATGTAATTTCGCATAAGAAATTTTATGTTAAATGGATTCAATCTCTGTCATCAAAGTCAGCATTAATTCTATCGACAGTCCATTTTACTGTATTGTTATCTAAGTAAAAAAAATCTCTATTTAAAATATCATCTTCAAAAATTAAGCCATTAACATCTAGCTTCCCTTCTTTTAAATATCCAATAATTTCATATCTTAGACTATTATCTATTTGCTTAATTTGATGGGAATAATGTGTTTTCTCAATAAGGTAATCATCAAAAATAGTAGCTTCTAAATCTATAAGGTAATTTTTTTTGAGATCAATACATGAGGGTATTGAAGAACTAAATACCTCTAGAATTTCATTACGAACCTTAATTTTTAGAATGAATTCGAGATTCTCATTACATTCTATGATTTGAGCTATATATTTCACTTCGATTAAGATTTCCTAAAATTAACATAATACACGTTATACGAATTCCCAAGGCATGGCTTTTAGTCATGCTTTTTTTATCAAAAGACTATACCTGAATGATAGCGAGCCAAATCGCATACAATATCTATCATTAGACTTA
>NZ_VPCP01000018.1:0-44328 GCF_013418145.1 Acinetobacter sp. YH12201
GTGTACATAGTGCACTAGGTTATGTGTCACCTTTTGATTTTGAAGCAATGTACTATGATAAAATTAACCCATTAGGTCAGGTGGCCTAACTTAAATAAAAAGTCTCCGACAAACCTGGTACGGTTCACCCATTTCTCGATTACTCTGCTTATGTAAGAAAGTTAATGGGTTGTTTTACTTGCTGAAAATGTGGTCGGCGTCTGATCCCTAATCGGCTTAAAGCTGGTTACTCTTTATCAATAAGTATAAGGGCTTGATATCTCTGCTTCTTGTGCTGATCTTTAGACAATGAAAATCATGTGTACTTCCTTATGCAAGACCTATTGGAATCATCTGCATCGTTTCATCATGAATTGTCAGTTGAGCTTTAATCGTATGGTATTTTTTCTTAGCACTTATAGAATTTTTTTCCGCTTTTTGGGGAATGCTTCATTGCCATCTCAGTGGCATCAACAATAACAACCTCCCCATCTAAGCCTTCACTATGAGATAATTTCCTAGGCAAATGAAACTTATCATATTTTATTAAAATATTTTCGATCTTTTGGATGATTCCACATGCATTAGATGCATGTATTTCATGGCTCATAGCGACAGGAAAAAGTGTTTGATATTTATGCCAATAACGTAGAGTCATTAATGGTTAATCTTTCGGTAAAAGGCTAAAAGGTCTGCCTCGTCCGGTATTTGCTTGGCTTATTTTTAATACTTCGAGCACTTCTAAAAAAATTCTAGGTTGTATTCCAATAAGTCATTTGAATTGACTGCTTAATAATATTTTAACTTTTGAATATTTTATGTTCCTATAATAATAGAACATATCTTTTCTGTATGAATGAAAATACTCAACTTATTGAGTATTTTTGATTTATACAAGATATTCATTTTGAGTAATAATGTTTTTATAAAGTGGTTAAGATGAAGGATTATATAAAAAATTAATTATTAAATAAATAAAATATTGCTGTTAAAATAATTTGCTAAGATAAAAAAATAATATATTTCACAATTAAAATAATGTGATATTTATCGCATAAAATAATAAAAACACAAAATTATACACAATATTTTTGTTAATACGGTCTTTTATTTATATATTGTGGATTACAATATGACCATTAATAACAATGAATAAAGAATATTTTAATTATGAACTTTAATCTCACTATACTATCGATCTCCTGTGGGACTTTACTGTTTTCTACATTGTCATTCGCAGAATTGATCTATAAAGACGTTGTTGATCAACAACGTGAAAAAATTGTACCTTTAATTAAACAAGGCCAGGTGGATACTGGATTACAAAAACTCAGGCAATTATTGGGGCGCTATCCCAATAATCAAAAATTGATTGCTGATTTTGTACTAATGGCTTATGAAAATAAAAAATTTGCAGAATCAGATATTCGCTACCTGAAGGGTATTCAAAGTCAGCAATTTCCAGACTATGGAAAAATATATGTTATTAAGGCACTACGCGACTTAAAAAAATTTGAGCTTGCAGAAAACTGGGCCAAAAACTTTGCCAAAACCGATTCTAATCAACAATGGATCGTGTGGGCAGGAATATTACAAGCAGAAGCCGGTAAAAAGGCTCAGGCGAAAAAAACCCTTTCTCAAGTTGATATTAATCAAGTCGAAGCAGATTATTTAGCACAGCTTTCCTATACTTACCGGATACTAGATATGCCTGTTGAGGCATTGAATACGGCTAATCTGGCTCTTGAAAAGAGCAAGGACATGGGTACCGAGGAACAGTATGCATTAGCATTGCTGAATAATGCAGATTACGCTAATGCGGAAAACTTTATACAAAACAGTAACTCATTAAAAGAGAATACTGATCTCAGAGCCAATGCCAAAATTAGTGAATTTTCTCAGCGGATTCAAAATGCTGTGGAATATTATAAACTTTCAATTTATCGAGGACGAAAACAGCCGTACCAGCAACTCGATGAAGTGCTCGCAGATATGGAGCAATACGAATCACAATTGCCGAATGATTCCAATTGGAAACGCCGTTTTTATTATGAATACATCTATGCCTTAAACGAGCGAAATCGCTCTAAAAAAGTTTTTGAACAAATTTCAAAAACAGGAGTGCCTCTAGAACAGATGCCTCCTTATGTGCGTCAAGCTATTGCAGATGCTTACTTTAAGAATCAACAACCTCAAATAGCTGAAAAAATTTATAAAAGCTTATTGAATGAAAAGAGCTATGCTCATTTTGAGCTATATGCAGGCTTGTATTACTCATTAATTGAACAAGAGAAATATAAGGAAGCTGATCAATTACTCAAAACGATGGACAAGGCATTACCTACTTTCCAATACAGTAATGCTAAAGGTGTGGATAAGGTTACTCATGATGACCGGAGTGAATATTTAGCTTTAGTCGGGCTTAATTACGCCTATCGTCAAGAATATGCTAAAGCAGAACAATACTATGAACAATTAATTGCAAAAGCACCGAATAACGTTCTTTTTCAAAATAATCGTGCATTCATTCAACTTTTGCGTGAAAACCCACAGCGTGCAGAATGGATTGTATCTCAATGGGATGGAGTCATACCTGTAGATGAAGGCATCCGGATCCGTCATTTAGAAAATCTGCGAGCTTTGGAAAATATCCAGCAATGGCGTCTGCAAAGTACTGAACTCATGCAAACCATGCCTGAAGATACGACCGTAATAAAAAATAAAAAACAGCTTGATGACCGTAATCATGCCTCTATTCAACATCAGAGTAACTTTTCAGAAAGTGATTCTGATAACTCGGCTTTACTTAATCGTTTGAAGGGGAACCGTGAGCAGGATCATTTTACCCGCATTCACAGCCCATGGTTTTTTGATAATTATCGTACTTATGTAGATCACAGTTTTCGTTCTGGTGAATATGATACGGGCACAATTGAAGATCAACGCGTAGGTTTAGGACTGGAATGGGCATCACGTCGTAAAGCAGTGAATATCATGTTGTCTCAGAGTATCGATAATCCACAAGATCAAGACCGTTTTGGGATCAAGGCCAATTGGTCACAATGGCTGAATGATCATTGGCAGTATGCATTCGGATTTAATAGTCAGGCGGATATTCCATTACAGGCCATCCGAAAGGGCAATGAAGGTAAATCTTATACTTTTGATTTGAATTGGCAACAGCATGAATCTCGTAAGGCGGGTCTGGTCTATCTGTTAACTGATATTGATGATAATAATACACGCCAAGAGGTTTCGGCATACCTTAAACAGCAGATTTTCCAGGCTCCGCATCATATTACCAGTTTGACTTTAGCGGGTTATTACAGCCAGAACAAAGATGTCATTGTGGACTATTTCAATCCTGAAGAAAGTTATAGTGCAGAGTTGCATTTACAGCATGAGTGGATTACGTGGCGGAGATATGACCGCAATTTTACTCAAAATTTTGAAGCTACCGTTGGGACTTTTGGACAAGATAATTATTCCGCGAAGCCAATTTATAACGTTTTTTATGGACATGATTGGCAGGTTTCCCGGACTTGGAGTCTGAACTATGGCATAGGATGGGGAACTCATCCTTATGATGGTGAAGATGAAGAAAAAACTTATGCAACAGTGGGCTTTAAAGGAATTTTTTAATGAAACAAGTGATGAAAACCTTACTTTCTGCTGTCATGGTAACGGTCTTCGCCGTTCCTGCGACGGGTTTTACGCAAAATATAACCAAAAATACCACTGAAATACCTGATAACTTATTTGTTACCATTACTTTTCATGATGTTCGAGATGATGTTGCCCGTGAAGGAGATCGGGATCTTTATGCAATCAGTACTAAAAATTTAGGACGCTATTTTGCCTGGCTAAAACAGGAAGGCTGGCAAACCATCAGTTTGCAAGATGTATGGGATGCTCGGCAAAAGAAAAAGAAATTACCAAAAAAATCAGTGTTATTGACCTTTGATGATGGCGCACTCAGTAGTTATACCCGGGTTTTTCCATTATTAAAACAGTATAAATATTTCGCTGCTTTTGCTATTCCGACGAGCTGGATTAACGGGAATACCAAAGATGCTTATGAAGCCTATGGTCAAAATAGCTTAATGTCCTGGGATCAAATGCGTGAAATGCAGCGCTCAGGTCTGGTAGAGTTTGTTTCACATTCGGACAATATGCATAAGGGCATACTTGCCAATCCACAACAAAGTATGCAGCCTGCAGCAATTACACGTCAATTTTTACCAAAATATCAACGTTATGAATCTGATCAAGCTTATCAAAACAGGGTTGTAGAAGATTTACAACAATCCAAGAAAATTTTAGACACTGAATTGGGAATAGATACACGCGCGATATTCTGGCCTTATGGGGCGGTGACCAAGGAAAGTGAAGAACTTGCAGAAAAAGCTGGTTTGCCTATGTCATTTAGCTTGGGCAGTATGTCAACCCTTGCTGATTCGGGGCAAACCTATCAACGTGCCCTAGTAATGAATAATCCAACCCCCGAAATGCTGCATGCAGAAATGCTGGATTTTTTAACTTTTGCAAGCGATATCCACAAACAGCGGAGAAGTTATATCCGTTTTGATTTGGCTGAAATGGTCAGTCCTAATGACAAAATTTTTGATCAAAAACTGGGGCAATTCTTAGATCAGATTAGTGCATTACAAACCAATACTATTTTATTAAAAACCGTAGCGGATGAAAATGGGGACGGAAAAATAGATGTTGCCTATTTTCCTAATCGTCAACTGGGTATGCGTAAGGATTTATTAAATCGTACAGTTTGGCAAGCACGCACCCGTGTGGGTAATCGGGTGTATGCTGAATTACCGATCAGTTTACAAACGAAACAGGGACTCAATTTTGCAGATCTTACTGCGGAATTAGTTAAGTATAATTCTTCAGTTGAAGGTGTAATGATCGATATTGGAGATGAGCTCGACTGCGCGATACAGAAAAAGACTTGGGATGGGGAATGCGCTGAAAAAATAAAACAGGTTTTTGATATAAAAGATCAAGCTAAAAAACATGCAAAATATTACACCAATATCAGTAATAATTATCAAACTGTTTTGAAAATTACCTTAAAGGATAAGCATGTAGATGGATTAATGCCTTTGATGGAATATAGTTTAAATAATAATGATTTTCTTTATATTGAATTTGATCCGGTGAAAGATTCTGGAATATTTAAAACTTTAGAAAAACAACTGGAAAAATTAAACAGTATACAAAAACAGTATTTAATCGTGAGTTTTACAGTAAATCCGAATGGGAAAAGAAGTGATTGGAAAGAATATTCACAATATTATCAGGAATTAAAAAAATTATCCGTACAAAAAATTGGGATTAATAATTATCAATTGAAGGCTGGACAGCAAGTTCAAGGACATCTTTACCAAGATCTAAGTATTAATACCAGTCCACTCACTTATCGTAATCCATATGAAAATAATACTGCGAAGGGGAGGAAATAATGACTGATTCAAGTTTATTTCAAATGAGTGACGTATATTTTGGCTTTGCTTTTTTCTACCCATTATTTATGGCGTGGCTTTGGATTGCGGGGGGAATCTGGTTCTATTTAAAACATGAACGCAAGCAACCATCGTTACCTCATCCTAGCGAACATGGATGCAGTATTATTATTCCTTGTTTTAATGAGGCAGCACAGGTTAGGGATACCATAAAGTTTGCCATGCAAACACAGTATCCGGATTTTGAAGTCATTGCAGTCAATGATGGTAGTCGAGATAAGACTGCTGAAATTCTAGATGAGCTTTTGCAAAAATATCCAAAACTCAGGGTTGTCCATTTGGCTGAAAATCAGGGCAAGGCCTATGCTTTACGTGCCGGTGCAATGGTGAGTCAAAATGAATATCTAGTTTGTATAGATGGTGATGCATTAATCCATCCTCATGCAGTGTTATGGATGATGCATCATTTAACAAGATATCCACGGGTTGGGGCAGTCACTGGGAATCCTCGTATTTTGAACCGCTCCAGTATTCTGGGCAAAATTCAGGTGGGTGAATTCTCTTCTATTATTGGATTAATTAAACGTGCACAACGTACCTATGGACGCATCTTTACTGTTTCAGGCGCAATCGTTGGTTTTCGTAAAACGGCACTAGACCGGATTGGATATTGGCGCGATGACATGATCACGGAGGATATCGATGTATCATGGCGCTTACAGTTCGATCATTGGGACTTGCAATATGTCCCAAGAGCATTGTGCTATATCTATATGCCTGAAACCTTCAACGGCTTGTGGAAACAGCGTTTGCGTTGGGCACAAGGAGGAGTGGAGGTTTTATTTGCTTATTTACCAAACTTATTTAGGTGGAATCGACGCCGTATGTGGCCTATTGCACTAGAGTCTATTATCAGTGTGGTTTGGGCATATGTGATGTTCGGTATTATTATCTTATATCTATATGGCCTATTTTTTTCTTTACCCGGAGAGTGGGCAATTCAATCTCTCTTTCCACAATGGTACGGGATTATTCTGGGTTTAACTTGCCTGATTCAATTCTTTGTTAGCTTATATATTGATAAACCCTATGATAAAGCCCGAATCTTCAGAAACTATTTTTGGGTCATTTGGTATCCACTGTTCTTCTGGATTCTGACTATGCTGACGACTGTGGTTGCATTACCTAAAACGATTTTCAAGACTCAAAAACGTGCACGTTGGGTAAGCCCAGATCGTGGATTTAGAGGAGAGCCAGAAAATGACTAAAGTCTATAAATATTATTTAATTGAAGATGAATCAAAATTAGAACTACCAGCGTACATTGATCAACCTGAATATGTACGTAATAAAAGCTTGGGTTACAGTTTGCAAATCGTGGGTTGGTTTATGTTTATGTGGTTATTTATGCCAGTGTTGACCCTATTTTTATGGTGGTTTGAAAGTCAAACCATTTATCAGCAACTGGTTATACAAGCCCAACCCAATAGCCCATTAAGTTTAATCAATATTGTTGTGATGATTTTAAGCTTTATTGGCGTGCTGTTGCTTTGGGCAACTTATAACTGGGCCCGCTTTTCAGGTAAGGATCGTAGAAAAGCTCCATTAGCGGTCGCGGTACCCCAACTTGCCAGCAGTTTTAAGGTGAATACGGCAGATATTATCAATATGCAACAGGCCAGAAATTTAACCCTTTATTATAATAATAAAGGGTTACTGGAATTCTTTGAGACTAATCACCAGTTAAAAAAGCGGATTTCAGCTTAGATGGTTGAGGATGTTCCTCTACAAAATCATCGGGGTAATAACCAATATGTTTTACCCCGTGTTTTTCTAAAAACTTGATGGTATCCACAATTTCTTCGGTGGAAAGTTTTTGATTATTTCGCCAATTCAACGCCTGAAGTTCAAAAATCGTATGACTCAAATCTGGGTCATATTTTTTTGACCGTTTTACGAGATCCAAATAGAATTGTTGATGGTCATCCGCTTCTTCCATATAGGGCATCGCCATAATGGCATTGTAGTCATAATATTGATAAGTACTGGGCATGGATTGGCTAAACCAGTTTTCACTATGAGGCTCTAAGACCACAGGTGCATACATATTGCGTGCAGTCAGTAGATGAGGTTGTTGCTGTTTAATGATTTTGGTAATACCTGCAGCAAATTGATCCAGATAGGCTGTTTTAAATTTTGCAAACTCTAATTGTTTGGATTGCCGAGGCTGTTTTAATAATTGATCTGCACCAAATCCCCAAGCCCGATACATATTTTGTGCCGGAGCAGAGCTGTCTTCATAATCATTCAGCGTGACATCATCATGGTAGAGCACACCATCTACTGCATTTGATTTGATAAAATCTAAATAAATCTCGGAAACATATTGCAGGTTTTTCGGATCAAATGGGGATACCCGAATATAGCCCTGTTTTCCGCCGTTGTTATGTGAGACATAAGTCAGTTTGTAATTTTTTGGAAACTCCCACGCCATTAAGGGCAACCAGGCATAAATATGCTTGACCTGGGTCTTGCTACGAATCTGGCTGACAAGAAGAGGAAAAAGATTGTCTCTGGTCGGGATGTGGCGGTTTTTAAAGTACACCTGATTGGCTGAACCATTTGCATCGGGATCGGCAAAGGCTTGCAAGAAAATGGTATTGGGTTGAATCTTGTTAATACGTTGTAATAAAGCCTGAAGATTTTCTTGCTGCTGTTCTTTATTTTTATCATATACATAGTCAATATCGATATGCATGATACGCATCTGATCGATTTTGCTGGTTTTTTTTAATGGCGGCACAACTGATTTTTGTGTCATATTTTGCTGCACAATTGCATCAATAGGATGTGGCTTGATCTGTACGAAATCTGCAGCCTGTGTAGCCAATGGCAGACAGGTTAAGCTCCAACAAAGACAATGGCTAAGCCTGCTCTGGTATAAATTTTTTAAATTATTCATTATTATACTCACATTTCTTGGTTATAGAGTTTTAAAAAATATCAATGGGTTGTTTTATTATTAGCTCATCCTGTTAAAGGGTGATCAGGCATGAATCAAATCATCAATCAGCAGCTTTTTCATTTTAAATAACGTTGCTTGTGCATGAGAATTCTGCTTAACAATCTCGCCTAAATTTTCAGGGTGAATTTTCCAGCTCACCCTAAACTGGTCTTTACACCAGCTAGATTGGCTCTCGATTCCTTTTAGCGTGATGCTATTCCAGTCATAATCAATCTCGGTCTGATTTTCGCATTCAATGATTTTTGCTTTTGCCGTATATTCGTTTGTGGCAATCATGTGACTATACGGAAGACTAGAGTAATACCATTCACAGGCTGCTTTGGCATTTTTTCCAAACCACAGGCAAGGATAAATAGAGGTCGTCATTATTATGCTCTATATAGGTCATATAAACAGATAATGTAGCGCTCTACCAGCATGACTCAAGTGAGTTTGTGCAGGCTAATTGTTTAAAATTGATTCAATTTAAATGAAAAATGCAGCCGATGAGACTGCATTTTTTAGCTGGTAAAAATTTATCTAGATTCAATCATTTGTGATATTAAGACTTGATGAATCGGTTAATGGACTAGCTTTAATATTTTATCTTAAATGGACCAAGCTGCATGGCAGCTATCTTAAATAAGCACGATTAAAGTAAACAGGTTTGAATACGCACTTTCATGTTCAATGCCTGTTGCAGAATAAAGGCTTTCATCCAGTTGACCTGTTGTCCCATCGGATTGGTTTTGATGGCTGTCTTCAAGAAATCCAAGTTGGCCTGATTGAACAGTTGTGTTTCAATGGCCTGTTCAAGCTGAGCACTACTGGCTGTCATGGGCAGGCTCACCAGATAAAATGCCTTGGGATAGTTATAAAAGGCATACAACAAGTTAAAGGCTTTTTGATCGGCCTTAAGATTGCCTGCACCAATTTCATAGCTGCGATCCTGATTGCTATGGGTGACACCAATTAAAAAATCAAAATGATTATCCGAAAGTCTTAGTCCAAATTGCAGCCCAATCTGGTCAGCGGTGAGCTCATGTTGCACAAAATTATTCAGGATGGAGCCATCCTCTCCCCAAGGTTCTTGCAGCACCAGTAAATGTGGATTGTGCTGATAGATGTGGCCTGCAAGCTGTGCCTGTTCCAGGCTGGATTTCACGGATTCAATAGTATGGTCTGGCATAGGTATAATTCAAAAGAATACAGGAGATGGGAGAAAGTTTAGTTACTCTATGCAATTTTCAGCATGAATTACATAGATGTTTTAGAGGAATTAACAATCAGATTAGATTTTGTACATTTTAATGTTGGCTTGCGGTAAGGATTATCTCTGAATACAATAATAGATCATCATTTAAGTAAATCATTAATAAAAACTTATACTCTTTATTAGTTAAGCTTTATATGAGAAATATGCATATTAATATAATAAAACAAGCAATAGATGTGATAACTAAATCTCTATAATGAATATATATATTTTTAAAAGTGTAATAAGTACACGTTGATCTGAGCTGGTGTTGTCAATGTCCATAACTGAGGAAAGACTTACTCATCTTAAACAGCTTGAAGCTGAGAGTATTCACATTATTCGTGAAGTGGCTGCCGAATTTGAAAATCCGGTCATGTTGTATTCTATTGGTAAAGATTCTGCAGTGATGCTGCATCTTGCTTTAAAAGCCTTTTATCCTGCAAAACTTCCATTCCCGCTATTGCATGTCGATACAGGCTGGAAGTTTAAAGAGATGATCACCTTCCGCGATAACATGGCGAAAACCCATGGTTTCGATTTGATCGTGCATCAAAATAAAGAAGGCGTTGAAGCAGGAATCAATCCGTTTGATCATGGTAGTTCTAAATATACTGACATCATGAAAACCCAGGGCTTAAAACAGGCTTTGGATAAATACGGTTTTGATGCTGCCTTTGGCGGTGCGCGCCGTGACGAAGAAAAATCACGTGCCAAAGAACGTGTTTACTCGTTCCGTGACAGTAAACACCGTTGGGATCCTAAAAACCAGCGTCCAGAACTTTGGAACCTTTACAACGGTAAAGTGAACAAAGGCGAAAGTATTCGTGTGTTCCCGTTATCAAACTGGACTGAACTTGATATCTGGCAATACATCTATTTGGAAAGTATTCCATTAGTACCACTTTATTTGGCTGCAGAACGTCCTGTGGTTGAACGTAGTGGCACACTGATTATGATTGATGATGAACGTATGCCTCTACAAGAGGGCGAAGTTCCACAAATGAAATCGGTACGTTTCCGTACTTTAGGGTGTTACCCACTTACGGGTGCAGTTGAATCAACTGCCAACACCTTGCCGGAAATTATCCAAGAGATGCTCTTGGCGACCAGCTCAGAACGTCAAGGTCGTATGATTGACCATGATGAAGCAGGCTCGATGGAGAAGAAAAAACAGGAAGGTTACTTCTAATTTTTCGATCTGAACCCGATTTCTAAAGTATGTGGAGTTTGAGCGATGTCTCATCAATCTGAACTGATTAGCCAGGATATTTTGGCGTATTTAAAACAGCACGAAAATAAAGACTTACTGCGTTTTTTGACCTGCGGTAACGTGGATGACGGTAAATCGACTTTAATCGGTCGTTTGCTTTACGATTCAAAATTGATTTATGAAGATCAATTGCAAGCCGTAACCCGTGACTCGAAAAAAGTCGGTACGACTGGTGATGCACCTGACTTGGCACTTCTTGTGGATGGCCTGCAAGCTGAACGTGAGCAGGGCATTACCATTGATGTAGCTTATCGTTATTTCTCTACTGAAAAGCGTAAGTTCATCATTGCCGATACTCCGGGGCATGAGCAATACACGCGTAACATGGCGACAGGCGCGTCTACCTGTGACCTTGCTATTATCCTGATTGATGCGCGTTATGGTGTACAAACCCAAACCCGTCGTCATACCTACATTGCAAGCTTGCTGGGTATTAAGAACATTATTGTTGCAATCAACAAAATGGACTTGGTTGAATTCTCTGAAGCGCGTTTCAATGAAATTCAGGCCGATTATGCCAACTTCGTAAGCCAATTGGGCGACCGTAAGCCAAGCAATATCATCTTTACGCCTATTTCTGCATTGAATGGCGATAACGTGGTGAATAAGTCGCCAAATACGCCATGGTACACGGGCGAAACCTTAATGGGTACGCTTGAGTCTGTAGAAATTAACCGTGATACCGCGAAACGTGATTTCCGTTTCCCTGTTCAATATGTTAACCGTCCGAACCTCGACTTCCGTGGTTTTGCCGGGACGATTGCGCTGGGTGAAATCAATGTCGGCGATACAGTTGTGGCTTTACCATCGGGTAAGACTTCAACAGTGAAAGAAATCGTGACTTATGATGGCAACCTTGAACATGCTTTTGCTGGTCAAGCGGTGACATTAACGCTGAATGATGAAATTGACGTATCACGCGGTAATATGCTGGTTCGTGCAGATCAGGGCATTCCTGCCATTTCACGTTCGGTTAAAGCGACTGTGGTATGGATGGCGGATCAACCGCTGGTCATTGGCAAGTTGTATAACATCAAAATCGGTACACAAACGGTTCCTGCCAAAGTGACTGGCATTAACTTCCGTACCAATGTAAATACACTTGAACAAATGCAAGTGGATCACCTTGATCTGAATGCGATTGCCAATGTGACTGTTGAATTTGATGCGCCAGTGGTCTTTGACCGTTATCAGGACAGCCGTTACACCGGTTCGTTTATCTTCATTGATCGTTTGAATAATGTCACGATTGGTGCGGGTATGGTGGAAGAGTCTGTTGAATGGACTGCACATAGCAACCCTGTAACAGCGGAAGACCGTGCGGCACGTTTGGGTCAAAAACCTGCGTCAATTACGGTATCGGCCAAAGCACTGGAAAATGCGCAAGCGCTTGAAAACTTGTTATTGCAACAAGGTATCGTGGCGATTGCAAAAGCTGATCTTGATGCCGCGCAAGTTGCACTGCTTCGTGAAACAGGTATTGCAGTCATTACTACTGTTGCAGAAGGTACAGATGTAAGCTTCGCACAAGAGTCGGTTGAAGAACTGGCTGAGAAGATTGTGGAATTGGTTCGTCTGTAATAGATTGATCTAATTTAAAAAACCCGCTGAAAGGCGGGTTTCTTTTTAATTATATTTTCATGAGTTGTTATGAAAAAACCTGATCAAAACTTAGATGAAGATTTTACTTCCAATCATATTTTAAAATTAGAAATAAAAGAGCTTAAAGCTGTATATGAGCGAAGTATTGCAACTAGAGACTTTGAAATACAGCAACTTCAAAATAGAAATAATTATTTTATTATTTTCCAAGGCGTAATGCTTTCAGGAGTTCTGATGGCATCAGCTAGTAAGCCATTAGCTGAGTTTTTCATTTGCTTATTTTGCGTTTTCTTTTCTATATATCAGACTAATATTGCTGCAGGTGCAAAGTATTGGCAAGAATATTGGGAATTAAAGACTTCGAAATCTGAAAAAGTATTAAGGGAAAAATTTGATAAATATATGGAAATTTATAAAGAAAATTTAATTAGAAGAATTAGTAATGAAATTGAATATTTAACGATACTAGGTATGTATGACGAAAAAATAGAGAAGTTAAAAGAAGAAATAGGGAAGATAAAGGATGGTAAGTATATATTTTATCACCTATTCGAGTTTTTAGAAAAAGATGATCCTAGGTTCAAAGATCTGGAGGAGTTTAAAGAGGATTTAAAGAAAAAAATAGAAGAAAACGAGAAAAGTTTTGATCCTATGTTTAAAGATTCAGTGAACGTCTTTGATCTTATTAGTAACTTTTTAGTGTTGAGAAAGTATTCTGTAAGTCGTATTCCTATTATTGTTGGAATCTGTTTCACTGTGCTCTGGATTAGTTTATTTGTAAGCACTATGAAATTTGGTGGTGAGAACTTGATGATAGTTAAAGGTTTTACGATAGAGCCTAATACCCATTCACTCGTTGATGCTGGTGAGTTACCTAAATCTGAGTTAGATAAAGAAAAGACAAATATTATTAAAGTCAAACAGATTGTAGAATAACATTTGCATTTAGCTTAAAATAAACTAAGATATATCTTATATTAATTTAAGATTAATCTTAAGATGTCAATCCAAGATCTCATTGCTGACGCTGAAAGCAAACCAACGACGCGTAAACGCCTGTTTGAAGCCGGACAGATGAAGCTCTTGGTGCTGCATTTCATTGCCCAATCCCCAAAGTTTAGTTACGACATTATCAAAGAGGTGGCTGGTTTGGTAGGCGGGAACTACAAGCCGAGCACAGGCACCATCTGTCCGACGATTCACTATCTTGAAGAACATCACTACACAGAAGTGAAGCTGAGTGAGGATGAGCGCAAGCAATATCACATTACAGCCAAAGGCCTAAAACATTTAGCTGCGCATCAAGACGAAATCAATAAAGTTCTCGACCGCTTTAATACGCGTAAGCAAATCCAGAACAACGAACACTATGTCGATATCAAACGTGCGATGGAAAACCTGAAAACTTCATTGCGCCTTAAGATTCAACATACCGAACTGAACCCAGAGCAAATCCGTGAAATCTCCGGAAAGATTGATCAGGCAGCAGTAGAAATTGCACGTATGTAATTCGATTCACGATTTAAAAAGATTAGGTTAAATGATGAAAAATAATTTCCCAAAATTCCACCCAAAACATCTGACTTGGCTGATGCCACTTATCCTTTCAGGCATTATGAGCGGAGCAATTTCCTGCTTTAACATGTTGCTGAATAAAGGCTTGGTTGATGGCTTCTTTTCTCTGTGGCTACATGCATGGAGCTTGTCATGGCTGATGGCATTTCCACTGATTCTGGTGATGCTGCCATTGGTGCGTAAATTTCTAATGCAATTTGTAGAAATGCCCAAGTAAAAAATGATTCGGTTTGATTTAAAAACTGTCAAAACCATACATATAAGAGACGGGATGAATATATAAGATTTAGTCCCATTTTTTTCTCAGCCAGATCACTAAACGGGTCAAAATTAGCAGTACGGCAAAATAGATCTGAAAGACGGCTGCAAAAATCATGATCCAGCCGCTATTCCCCGGGGTCTTTCTTGCATCAAGCTCAATGATAAATACCAAAATTGCAACCACAATTTCAAAAACAATCACAGTTTTAAATAGCCAGACCCACGGAAAACGCAACAACCAGGTCAGGAAAATAACGCCTAAACCAGGGAACAGGCAAAATAGGAAAATGACTTTTAAATCCATAATAATTGAGTATTTTTTATTGTGGGTGTGGGGCTAACAATATATTGAATAAAAATAGAAATAAAGCAATGCACTTGAAAAGACTATGCAATATTCAATAGGGTATTTTTATCATGTAACCATAATAATTTTAGATTAGTTCATTGAATCAACAATGCATTTCATTTCATTCAAACTTTTTACCCCTGCAATCCGTTGAATGATTTGTCCGTTTTTAAAAATCAGTGTAGAAGGCAAACCGTAAACGTTATAGCGCAAGGTCAGAATCGGGGATTGATCGACATTGATCTTACCGAATTTGATCTCGGGCTTTAGTACAGCATAATGTGCTGCCAACTGTTCAAATACAGGAAAATTTTGTACACACGGGGCACACCAGTTGGCATAAAAACGAATCACGGCAAATCCTTCAAACCATTCAAAGTCACTATAATTATCTTCATTGTATTCAATGACGGCTGACATAAACTTCCTGATATTTTCCCAATTAATGCTTAGACCAAGTCATGCTTAATTCTGCATGACCCGTGTTTTTATCCATAGCTTGGCTGATGATTTTAAAGCCCTGCTGCTGATAAAAATTGACCGCTGCGGTATTTTCAGTATAGACATTTAAATGCAATTCATCACATTGCTGTTTAAAAAAATCAATCAAGGCCGTACCGTATCCCAAACCTTGCTGATGAGGCGCAATAAAAAGTGCAGCCAGCGCTGATTCTGATCTTAATAAGGATGCAAAACCTGCGACAGTTTGATTTTCCTTGATCACATAATTTTCGGCTAAAGGCAGGTAAAGATCACGCATCGGAAGCAACTGCTGTTCCCAGTAAGAAGCAGGAATAAAATCATGTGCCTGTAGGGAAGCATTGAGCCAGATGTCTAAGATAGATTCCATATTCTGCATTTCAGCTTTTTGAATAGTTGCCATGCGCTCATATCATTTTGCTGAATAGTAGGCAGATTATACATAAGTCCACAGTTATTCATTCCCGGCTATTTCTATGTTCAAATAGAATAGTAATTTTAAAAAGTAATGAATAGATCAGGAATAAATTATGTCACAAACGACTATGCAACAAGTCATCATCACAGAACCGGGCGGCGTGGATAAACTCGCTTACGAAACTGTTGCAGTACCTGAAGCTAAAGCAGATGAAGTCTTGGTGAAAGTGCATGCATTTGGCATTAACCGTCCTGACATCTTGCAGCGTCAAGGTCTATATCCAATGCCTAAAGGAGTAACGCCTGTACCGGGTTTGGAAGTGGCTGGTGAAGTGGTGGCTGTAGGAACTGAGGTTTCTAAGTTTAAAGTTGGCGATCAGGTGTGTGGCCTGACCAATGGGGGTGGTTATGCAGAATATTGTGTGGTGCCTGAAAGCCAGACCTTGAATATTCCTGAAGGTGTGAGCTTTACTCAGGCAGCCGCGATTCCTGAAACCTTCTTTACCGTATGGGTGAATGTGTTCCAGATGGGTAAAGCCAAGGCAGGGGAAACGGTACTGGTACATGGTGGAGCAAGCGGGATTGGAACGACTGCTTTAATGCTGTGTAAATCACTCGGCATCAAAACGTTTGCAACCGTAGGTTCAGATGAAAAAGTGGCAGCAATTTCGGATTTAACCACGGCAATCAACTATAAGACTCAGGATTTCGAGCAAGTCATTAATGAGGCTACTGACAATGGTGGTGTTGATGTGATTCTGGATATGGTGGGTGCGCCATATTTAGAACGTAATTTGAATTTGCTGCGCCGTGATGGTCGTCTGGTTTATATCGCATTCTTGGGTGGTGCAAAAGCCAAAGAGGTCAAACTCGGTCAAATCATGATGAAACGCCTGACTATTACCGGTTCAACCATGCGTGCACGTAACACTGCGGAAAAAGCTGAAATTGCTCAAGGTCTGCAAGAGCATGTTGCACCGCTGTGGGCAAAAGGAGAATGTTTGCCGATGATCTATAAAACTTTTAAGTTTGACCAGATTCAGGATGCTCATGCGGTGATGGATACCGGTGAACATGTTGGTAAAGTTGTGGTAGAAATCCTCTAATCATTCCTGTGATTGAAATACTAAAAGCCAACATATGTTGGCTTTTATTTTGCTTACAATAAAAATGATAAGTAACTTAAATTAATAGATAAAAATAAGGTTATAAAATTTTAAAAAATGGTAAAAAATATCGATTGTTCGACACAACCTGTCAAAACCAGGGAGTAGATTAAGATTTAGAATAATCCGACTAAATTGTTTGGAATTAATTGAAACGTCATGTAATAAAAGGAAGTATATTATGAAAATAGTCTCAGCTCCTTATACATCTGAACATGGCTTACGCGCCTTGAAGCGATTGCATAAAGCCATTATTTGCAATCAGGTATTACCTTCTAATCTGCATCAGTTTTATAAAGCGATGCTGCATCTTGAGCGTTATGTTGAACGGCTTAATCCCAAACCGCCGACAAAAGGTGTCACCAGCCGTTTCAAATCCTGATTCAAGTTTATCCTATTAGGCTTAAGTTGAAATAAATATTTAAAATTAAGTTTTTGATTGGTAGTATAATTTTTAGATAATTTAAAAAATTTTAGCATTTTAGGTATTGTGCTTTTATTGCACAAAGAGGGTGTTTATGAAGGGCAATGCATCAACGCATGAGCGCCTCGCAGAGCGTTTGGCCAATATTTTAACCAAACTGAATATAGGGCATCAGTTAAGTGTACAAGAACTGGCGGGTGAGTTTCAGGTCAGTACCCGAACCATTGAACGGGACTTTGATCGGCTTAATTCATACTTGCCTTTGATTCAGGATGGAAACACTAAACGCTATTATCTGGAACCTTCCTATTTAGGCCGTTTTAAACTGCAGGATATCCAGAATTTTGCGCAACTGTCGGGAATTAGTGAGCTTTACCCGACGCTGGATATTTCTTTTTTACGCGAATTGCTGGACGAGCGGGCGAATCAGGTCTTCTCGGCAAAAGGCTATTATTTTGAAGATAGCAAACGGTTTGCTGAACATTTTAAGCTGCTTAGCGCTGCGATTTATAAACGTCAATGGATTGAGCTGCAATATCGTGATCAATGCAGAATCATCCAGCCTTATCGTTTAATCCATCATCATGGCATCTGGTATTTGGCGGGTGTCTTTCAGAAAAAACTGCAGACTTATCGCTTAAGTCAGATTCAGCAGGTGAAACTGCTATTTGAGGCAGAAAATTTCCAACATGATGCCGAGATATTAAAAATACTGGCTGATGAGGAAAGCATCTGGTTTGGACAGCAAAAACAGCAGGTTTTTATCCAGGTAAAGGCTGAGGTTGCGGTATTTTTTAAAGAGCGGCGTTTGTTTCCAGAGCAGCAGATTGAGCAGGAATCCACATCGGGAGAATTATTAATCAGCTGTCGGGTTCGCCACGAAATGCAGTTGTTGCCTTTAGTGCGGTATTGGCTACCACATGTCAGGATTATTCAGCCAGTTCATTTGCAGCAAAAACTGGAGCAGGACTTGGAGAACTATTTGCGCTCTGCGGGATGATAGCCAAAGAGCATAATAGTGGAATGTAATTCAGAATAAAAATCTGAGTTGCTAAATTTTAGGCATAAAAAAACCAGCTTAATGCTGGGTTCTTTATTTACACCATCTTAGTAGGCTAAGAATGGTGCCCGAGGCCAGACTCGAACTGGCACGCTTTGTGGGCGGGGGATTTTAAATCCCCTGTGTCTACCGATTTCACCACTCGGGCTTAACAAGATTGGAGGCGGAGGTCGGAATCGAACCGGCGTACACGGAGTTGCAGTCCGCTGCATGACCACTCTGCCACCCCGCCATGTCTTGTTGCTGCGTATATTATCAAGCCCTGAAAAAAAAACAATAGTAGATTTATGCAGATGTGCAGAAAAGCAGCATATAACGGAAAATATTTAAAATATTCATGTAGAATGTGCGAAATTGATTCATATCAACATTTGGGAGAAGTGCCGTGGCATTAGTATTAGATGGTCGTGCATTGGCAAAGAAAATTGAGGCTGATTTGTTAACTCGCGTAGAAGCGTTAAAAGCAAAATCAGGTCGTACTCCAATCCTTGCGACTATTTTGGTGGGTGACGATGGCGCATCTGCAACTTATGTGCGTATGAAAGGAAATGCTTGCCGCCGTGTCGGTATGGATTCATTGAAAGTTGAACTTCCGAAAGAAACCACGACTGAAGAATTACTGGCTGAAATTGAAAAACTCAATGCCAATCCTGATGTTCACGGTATTCTTTTACAGCACCCAGTGCCTGCACAAATTGATGAGCGTGCTTGTTTCGATGCCATTTCACTGGCGAAAGACGTTGATGGTGTAACTTGCCTGGGTTATGGTCGTATGGCAATGGGTGAGGCAGCTTATGGTTCTGCAACGCCTGCAGGTATCATGACTATCCTGCAAGCCAATGATATTGAGATTGCAGGTAAACATGCAGTCGTTGTTGGTCGTTCTGCAATTTTGGGTAAACCGATGGCTGCAATGTTGCTTGAAGCTAATGCAACAGTAACGATTTGCCATTCACGTACACAAAACCTGGCTGACTTCGTTAAACAGGCTGACATTATTGTCGGTGCAGTAGGTAAAGCTGAACTGATTCAAAAAGACTGGATTAAACCAGGCGCAGTTGTGGTTGATGCCGGCTTCCACCCACGTGATGGCGGTGGTGTAGGTGACATCCAGTTGGTTGGTATTGAAGAAGTGGCTTCTGCTTATACACCAGTTCCAGGTGGTGTAGGTCCTATGACCATTACCACTTTGATTCGTCAAACTGTTGAAGCTGCTGAAAAGGCTTTAGGTTAATCTTTTAATTAAAAGATGGTGAAGTCACGACGGAGTCTTACCGTTGTGACGATCGATGTAAGAAGCTCGTATGTTACTTTTGTTTCGGCAAAAGTAACCAAAACCATTTGTCACCCACAGAACTCGGCATTTTGTGTCATTTAATCTGAAATGTCGCAGAAACAATTTTAAATAAATTTAGGTTTGCCTCGAACAGCTGCGGATGACTTGGTCGCGTATCAAATCCCTTTATAAGTTTCAATAAGATCATCGCCAAGGCTTAAGCATGAGCTGTACTTTCCAATTTCCAAAAGCCCCCGAACATTTAATTCAAGCTTTGCATGAAGTGATTCCAAACTGTGAGCTACTTGCCCAGCAATTGCCTGAAATCCCCATTTCACTGTGGCTGATTCCACCGGTCTTTCCGACAGACAAACTCGATGACGAAGTGATTCGTCGGATCTGGAATGATACGCCATACTGGATATTCTGCTGGGCTTCAGGACTTGCTATGGCACAGTGGCTCTTAGCTGAACCACATCATGTGAAAGACAAGGTGGTACTCGACTTTGGTGCGGGGTCGGGTGTGGTTGCAATTGCAGCGAAAATGGCAGGAGCGAAGCGGGTGATCTGTTGTGATATTGATCAGGTCAGTCTGGATGCGTGTCGTGCCAATGCCGAGTTGAATAATGTCGAGCTGGAATATCTGGATGATTTATATAAAGCAGAACAGGTTGATGTACTACTGGCCGCAGATGTACTGTATGACCAATGCAATCGCTTCTTTTTAGATGAGTTTCTAAAGTTTGCCCCGGAAGTATGGGTGGCAGACAGTCGGGTGAAAAATTTTAGTCATCCAAACTACGAAAAACTGGATGAACGTAGTGCCACGACTTGGCCAGATCTGGATGAAGCAAAGGAATTTCGTAATGTCAGTTTTTATAAGACGCTATAAATAGCGTCTTATTTCTGTCTAAATTATTAAGTTTTAAGAGCAGGTATAGCGAACCACACTTAAGGTGCTTGGACGCGCTTCTAACGACTGACGAGTAGCCATATTTTCACTATTATATAAGTCTGGGGTGTTGCTTAGACTTATGCTGGTACGGCTCTGGCCCAGTTGACGACCATAGTGTGGAGTTTGTATTTCCGGATTGGCAATTTCACTAATGCTCAGGATCGTTAATTTATATTGTTTATTTAAGCCTAATACTTTTTGGCAGGCACGCTGTAATTTCTGTTCATCTATTTTCTGGTTTTGACGAATAGCCAAAGTATAAGTCAATGTTGCGCTATTGGCAGACTGGCTTTCAATCTGATAGCCGACATTACCATTGTATTGGCGCGGAGTACTTTGACAGGCAGTCAGTGCAAGCGCAAGCAAACTTAAACCCAACAATTTATAGCTCTTGTTCATCTTCAAAAAATCCCGGTGTTATTATTCTACTCAGTATGCCATAAGCCCGATTTTTTAACGATCTTGAGGCAGTGTATATTCCATAAAAAAGCTTTCCAAATGTGACCATCTGGAAAGCTGATGCCATCAGAATAAAAAAAATAAACACTTGATTCATTTTGTCTGCATTGAAGTGAATGACAATTATTCGGTGTCCTTTCACTTTAAATAGTGTTAGGTTTCTTGAGATAACAAGAAATTTAAGTTTACTGTCTGAACAGGATTAGAGGAGGTGGACATGCAAGTGAGTCATCCGGTCTATGATGTAGCGGTGATTGGTGGTGGTATTAATGGCGTGGGTATTGCCGTTGATGCTGCAGGACGGGGTTTGTCGGTTTTTTTATGTGAAAAGGATGACCTCGCCAGCCATACTTCCTCTGCCAGCAGTAAGTTGATTCATGGCGGTTTGCGTTATCTTGAATATAAAGAATTCCGTTTGGTACATGAAGCTTTGCTGGAGCGGGAAATCCTGCTAGCCAAAGCACCGCATATCATTCGTCCCTTACGTTTTATCATGCCACATCAGCCGCATTTACGTCCCGCTTGGCTGATACGGACCGGTTTATTTATTTATGATCATTTGGGAAAACGGAAAAAATTAGCTGCTTCCCGGCATATTCATTTTGATCCGGCCAGCAGTCCTTTAAAAGATGAAATGACGCAAGGTTTTGAGTATTCGGATTGTACTGTGGATGATGCGCGGTTAGTGGTTTTAAATGCCATGCAGGCGCATGAGCTGGGCGCCAAAATTGCCACACAAACCCGTTGTACCGCTGCTTACCGTGAAAATGGCGTGTGGAATATCCATCTGGAACATGCGCAGGGTAGTTATCAGGTGCAGGCAAAAGCGCTGGTTAACGCTACAGGACCTTGGGTGTTCCAGTTTATTGAGCACAATTTAAAACAGCAATCACCGCATGGTCTACGTCTTGTTCAGGGCAGTCATATTATCGTGCCTAGAATTTATGAGGGCGATAAAGCTTTCATTCTGCAAAATGATGATCAGCGTATTATTTTCGCGATTCCTTATCTGGAGCAATATACCTTGATTGGGACTACTGATCATGAGTATCAGGGCAATCTTGATCAGGTCGAAATCACCGCACAGGAAGTGGATTATTTACTGGATGTTTATAATGATCATTTTAAGCATCAGCTGACGGTTGAGGATATTTTATATACCTATTCAGGTGTGCGCTCTTTGTGTGATGACGAGTCGGATAATCCATCGGCTGTTACCCGAGATTACACTTTGGCAATATCGCATGCGCAGGAAAATGATGCACCTTTACTATCGGTATTTGGTGGCAAGCTCACCACTTATCGAAAACTGGCAGAGTCAGCAATGGCGCATTTGGCGCCGAGTTTCCCTGACATGCATAAGCCCTGGACTGAAACGGCTTTTTTGCCGGGTGCGGAAAATCTGGTTTCGATTGAGTTGTTAATGCAGCAGCTGATGCAGGCTATTGAGGATGTTTCTTTACCATTGGCTTCGCGCTGGGCACATGCTTATGGTTCAAGGGTATGGGGATTTTTAAAGGATATTTCAGGCATCAATGAACTGGGTGAGGATTTTGGTCATGGTTTGTTTGCTAGAGAAGTAGACTATCTGGTGGATCAGGAGTGGGCGAGAACCAGTGAGGATATTTTATGGCGCAGAAGCAAACTCGGTTTTCAATTTAGTAGCGATGAAATACAGCAACTGGATCAATATCTTTTAAAATTGCTGCTGACAAGATCAAGCGATACTGCAGCTTAAGCGATTCAACAAGAAAAAAGACCGCCTGAGCGATCTTTTGGGTGCAGCAAGTTTTAGTTCTTATCTTCATTCAAGTTTCAGCGGTGGGCTGTACTTAAATTTCAACGCCGCCGAGTTCTTTACAATTTACCGGCGTATTCCATTTCACGGCTGTACCCCAAACCACGGGGCGTACAAAACGCCAAGGCCAGAAACCGAATCTCTGGCTGGCATTGTAGTTAATGACCACGTTGCCACCGACTTGATGAGCACGTTCTGCAAAACGTGAATACAGTTCTTCTACGCTGCCATAAGTCCCTTTAGCCACTTTAATGCGCTTTTTGATCTGAAACTGGCTAGAGTCTGGCGTACCTTTGATTGCACAAATGTGAAGAGCAGGCTGTTCAGGTGTCTCGGGTTTGGCTATTGCCAAAGTAGACATGCTAAGCAGACAGGCAGTCAGTGTGAGTGTTTTTAACATGAAGTTTCCCCTTTTATGGCTGTTGTTAAATTATACAATCTTATTATTAAACAAATAGTTAAAAAAAAGGCCGCTTGTGCGGCCTTTTTTTATTTAGCGATTAAGCAGATTGAACTGCAGCTAAAAGTTCAGCTTGACGCTTTTTCAACGCTTCTGGTAGACGGTCACCCAGTTTGTTGAACAATTCAGAGTGGCTTTCAAATTCTTTGATCCACAAATCTTTATCTTGAGAAGTCACCATCTCGAACTGTTCTTTAGTGAAGTCAGAACCAGTCCAGTTCAGCTGTTCGTAAGTTGGAACGCGACCAATTGGTGTTTCAACAGCATCTGCACGACCTTCACAACGGTCAATGATCCACTCAAGAACACGCATGTTTTGACCGAAACCAGGCCATACGAAGTTGCCTTCAGCATCACGACGGAACCAGTTTACGTTGTAGATGCCAGGAAGCTTGTTGCCAGCAGCAGCAGCTTTCGCACCAACTTTCTCACCCATTTCTAACCAGTGAGAGAAGTAGTCAGCCATGTTGTAACCGGTGAATGGAAGCATCGCAAATGGGTCACGACGAACAACACCTTGTTGACCAACAGCAGCAGCAGTGGTTTCAGAACCCATGGTTGCTGCTTTATACACGCCGTCAACCCAGTCGATTGCTTCTGAAACTAGCGGAACTGTGTCTGCACGGCGACCACCGAAGATGAATGCAGAAATTGGAACACCTGCCGGATTTTCCCAGTCAGCATCAATTGAAGGGCATTGACCTGCAGCAACGGTAAAACGTGCATTTGGATGTGCAGCTTTTTCACCAGCAACGTGTGGTTGACCTTTCCAGTTAGTCAGGTTAGCAGGTACTTCTTTAGTCAGACCTTCCCACCATACTTCACCGTTGTCAGTCACGGCAACGTTAGTGTAAATCACGTCGTGGCTTAAAGTCGCCATACAGTTCGGGTTGGTTTTGGTATTGGTACCAGGTGCTACACCGAAGAAACCAGCTTCTGGGTTGATTGCATATAAGCGACCGTCTTCACCTGGTTTGATCCAGGCAATATCGTCACCTACAGTTTCAATTTTCCAGCCTTCGTAACCTGCTGGTGGAATCAACATTGCAAAGTTGGTTTTACCACAAGCTGATGGGAATGCAGCAGCGATGTAGTGTTTTTCACCTTGTGGATTGGTTACGCCAAGGATCAGCATGTGTTCAGCTAACCAGCCTTGTTGACGGCCCATAGAGGATGCAATACGTAATGCCAGGCATTTTTTACCCAACAATGCGTTACCGCCGTAACCTGAACCATAAGACCAGATTTCACGAGTTTCTGGATAATGCACGATATATTTTTCTGGGTTGCAAGGCCAAGCTACGTCTTTTTGACCTTCTTCAAGCGGAGCGCCTACAGTGTGGACACATGGTACGAATTCGCCATCAGTACCAAGTACCTCGTAAACAGCTTTACCCATACGAGCCATTTTAGCCATGCTTACTGCTACGTAAGGAGAGTCGGTTATCTCAATACCGATGTGTGCAATATGAGAACCTAAAGGACCCATAGAGAAAGGAACCACGTACATGGTACGTCCTTTCATGCAACCATCAAACAAACCGTTCAGGCGAGCGCGCATTTCAGCAGGCGCTTCCCAGTTGTTTGTCGCACCTGCGTCTTCTTGTTTTTCTGAACAGATAAATGTGCGACCTTCAACACGAGCAACGTCAGAAGGATCTGAATTTGCCAAGTAAGAACCAGGGTGTTTTTCTGGGTTAAGTGCTTGCATAGTGCCGTTAGCGATCATCAAGTCAATAAGACGTTGATATTCTTCTGCGCTACCGTCACACCATTCAATTTTTGCCGGTTTGGTTAATTTAGCAATCTCTTCCACCCATGCAATAAGCTTAGGGTTACGAACGAATTCTGGTGCGTTCACTTGGGTCATGGTGAGGCCTATCTCAAATATGTACGATTCAAATGTACAAAGTACAATCCAGGCAATGGGATACATCGCCAGGATGAAAATATAAAAAAAAAGTGGCTGTATTAAAGCATAAAATCATAAAAAAAATAAGACTAAAGAAGTAGCTGAAATAGATTGGAATATTATATATTTATTTTTTTAAATCATTAAAAACAATAAGTTAAAACATTGTTCGTTTATTAATTGATCCATTTACCAGTTTTATGAGTGTTATTTATTTAAATTATTTATTTATAAAACAATAGTTTAGTGTTGTTGTTTTCGTGGTAATCGCTATTGATTTAATAAATGGTGGTAATTCGAATTTTACATAAAGATGCTTTCAATTGTCGATAATTTGGACGAAATTAGAGCAATTGCTTCAAAAAAGTAGTAAAAATGTCAGTTTCTGCCAAGCCTTTGTCCCTTATCTATAATGAAAAATCAGGATTTCATGCAGCCAATAAAGATGAAATCTATGAGCCGCTTATGACAAATTTAACGGCCTATGGTTATGAGATTCAGGCATTTGAAATTAGTGCTGAAACAGATTTTAGCAGTTTTATGGACAGAATCATCGCACGCCATCTACAGGCAGAAGAAATTGGTATTGTGGTTGCTGCGGGTGGGGATGGTACACTCAATACGGTGGCTACCAAATTGATAGGCACTGAGATTCCTATGGGTATTTTTCCCTTGGGAACCTTCAATTATGTTGCCCGCTTGTTGCATATTCCACTTGATCTTCTCAAAGCGGCCGATGTTATTGCGACAGGACAAATCCGTGCAGTTCATGTGGCGCAAATTAATGATCATATCTATTTAAACAATGCTAGCTTGGGGCTTTATCCTTTATTCATACAAAGGCGTGAGCTCTATAACCGGTGTTTTGGCCGTTTTGCTTTACATGCCTATACTTCAGCGCTAGATGTGCTGATTCGTGATCGCAAAGAACTGAAACTGGAAGTGGAAATTGACGGTAAAAAATATCCCGTCAAAACTCCGCTGATTTTTTTTGGCAATAATCAGTTGCAACTGGCAGAGATGAATTTACGCATTGCCAAATGTGCTGAATTGGGAAAGGTTGTGGGTGTAGTGGTGGCGAAAAGCGATAAACCCACCTTATTTAAAATTTTATGGCAGTTGATTCGAGGCAATCTTGATCATGCACCAGATGTGTATAGCTTTTCTGCCGACAAGGTGCAAATACATTCCAAAGCCAAAAAACTGACTCTTGCACTGGATGGTGAGATTGTGGAAATGCAGCCCCCGCTGCATATTTCCGTACGCAAGCATGCATTGAAAATAATGGTTCCTTATGATTCTACATCTATCTGATTTGCATTTTGGTACGGAAAGACCGGCCTGTATGGCTGCAATTCGTCTCTTTTGTCAGCAACATCCTTTGGAAGCTGTAGTGGTCAGTGGGGACTTAACCCAGCGCGCCCATTATAAGCAGTTTTATGATTGCAAACAGTTTGTGGAAAGTTTAAATCTACCTTATCTGGTGGTACCCGGTAATCATGATATTCCCTTGTACCATGTCTGGAACCGGATATTCAGTCCCTTTACCCGTTATAAAATTTTCTTTGGTCATATGGAAACTGTGCTGGAAACCAAGAATTTTTATCTGATTGGCGTCAACAGTATTCGGCGGCGTTATCATACTCGGGGCCATATTTCCCTGGAGCAAATTCAGCAAATTGATCAAAGGCTGATGATGGCTCCCAAGCGTAAAATCAAACTTATTGTGGCGCACCAGCCATTTTATACACCGCCAGATAATCCGCATGGGATCAAGGATTGTCCAATGCTGGGGCGTATGGCTTTGGAGTCGTGGAGTCAAAGTGGTTTAAATGGCCTGTTGCATGGTCATCTGCATCAATCAGCGGTGTATGATCTGAACCAGATTTACCATTTAGGGGTAGACCATCCGGTGCTGGATATTCATGCCGGAACTGCAACGTCTTACCGTTTGCATCGGGGCTTACCCAACAGTCTGAATCTGATTTATCCAAATGCTGATGTAGAGCATTATTGTTTTAACAATCAGCAAAAAGAATTTGTGTTAAAAGAAGAAAATGCCGATTAAATGCAGAAATATCGGATTTGAATAAAAAAAATACAAAAAACAGTAAATTTTTTTTGTTTGCCCCTTGAAGCGTTTTTTTCCATCCCCACAACAGTGTCATCGAAATTATTTGATGATGACCGATGGAATAACAAAGTCATCATTACTTCACTAATAAAAGACTTAGTCTGATGGAGTTTCCAATGAGCAACATTCGTCCATTACATGATCGCGTAGTTATTCGTCGTGTTGAAGAAGAAACTAAAACTGCTGGCGGTATTTTGCTTCCAGGTTCTGCTGCTGAAAAACCGGCTCAAGGTGAAATCATTGCAGTAGGCAATGGCCAGATTACTGACAACGGTGTGCGTGCTTTAGATGTAAAAGTTGGCGACAAAGTATTATTCGGCACTTATGCGGGTACCACTGTAAAAGTACAAGGCGAGGAACTTCTTATTATGAAAGAGTCTGACATTTTAGCGGTGCTTGAAGGTTAATCCTGAGCCGGAAAATTCAGACCTGATTATCGATTCAGCTTATTGAAAATTAAAATATTTGGAGTAAACCATGTCAGCTAAAGACGTAAAATTTGGTGATTCAGCTCGCGCTAAAATGATTGCAGGTGTAAACGTACTTGCGGATGCGGTAAAAGTGACTTTAGGTCCTAAAGGCCGTAACGTTGTGATCGACCGTTCTTTTGGTGCACCACACATCACTAAAGACGGTGTAACTGTAGCGAAAGAAATTTCACTGGCAGACAAATTTGAGAACATGGGTGCGCAACTGGTTCGTGAAGTCTCTTCAAAAACCAATGACATCGCAGGTGACGGTACAACAACCGCAACCGTATTGGCTCAAGCAATCTTGAACGAAGGGATCAAGTCGGTGACTGCAGGCATGAACCCAATGGACTTGAAACGTGGTATCGACCTTGCAGTGAAAGCGGTAGTTGAAAACATTAAAGCCACTGCTAAACCAGCGTCTGATACTAAAGCGATTGAACAAGTGGGTTCGATCTCTGCAAACTCTGACGAAACTGTGGGTAAACTGATTGCGCAAGCCATGGAACGCGTTGGTAAAGAAGGCGTGATCACTGTTGAAGAAGGTTCAGGTTTTGAAGATGCGTTAGACGTAGTTGAGGGTATGCAGTTTGACCGTGGTTATATCAGCCCGTACTTTGCTAACAAACAAGACACTTTAACGGCTGAACTTGAAAATCCGTTCATTCTTCTTGTTGATAAAAAAATCAGCAATATTCGTGAATTGATTACAGTACTTGAAGCAGTGGCTAAAACAGGTAAACCGCTTCTTATCATCGCTGAAGATGTTGAAGGCGAAGCGTTGGCAACTCTAGTTGTGAACAACATGCGCGGCATCATTAAAGTATGTGCAGTGAAAGCGCCAGGTTTTGGTGACCGTCGTAAAGCAATGCTGCAAGATATCGCAATCTTGACTGGTGCTACTGTGATTTCTGAAGAAGTAGGCATGTCTTTAGAACAAGCGACACTTCAAGACCTAGGTACAGCTCATAAAGTTACTGTTTCTAAAGAGAATACAGTTCTTGTTGATGGTGCAGGTGATGCAGCTCAAATTGCTGATCGCGTTCAACAAATCCGTGCACAAATTGAAGAATCTACCTCTGAATACGACAAAGAAAAACTTCAGGAACGTGTTGCTAAATTGGCTGGCGGTGTGGCAGTGATTAAAATCGGTGCTGCAACTGAAGTTGAAATGAAAGAGAAGAAAGACCGTGTGGATGATGCGCTTCATGCAACTCGTGCTGCAGTTGAAGAAGGTGTAGTTGCCGGTGGTGGAGTTGCGCTTGTTCGTGCAGCTTCTGCGCTTAACGGTGTAACTGGTGCCAATGATGACCAAAACGTAGGTATTAACATTTTACGTCGCGCTATTGAAGCTCCGCTTCGTCAAATCGTAGCGAATGCGGGTGATGAGCCATCTGTAGTCATCAATGCTGTGAAAAATGGCGAAGGGAACTTCGGTTATAATGCTGCTACTGGTGAATATGGCGATATGCTTGAAATGGGTATTCTTGACCCTGCAAAAGTAACGCGTTCTGCACTTGAACATGCTGCTTCTGTTGCTGCTTTAATGTTAACGACTGAATGCATGATCACAGATATTCCTGAAGATAAACCTGCTATGCCTGATATGGGTGGCATGGGTGGAATGGGCGGTATGATGTAATTCGTCTGGCTGATTCATTACTCAACTTTCCAATACATGTTAAAAACATCCTTCAGGTTTGAGCTTGAAGGATGTTTTTTTATTGGTATATTTATTTATAAGTGTTATAAATTTTAACAATTTCAGTAAAAAATCTTCGACTTTTGTATCCTGTCTGTTAATTTATTTTGTGATAGGATGAATGAAGATAAGATAAATTTCACATCAGGCAGGTATGATTTTTCTGTTGATATTTTAAACAGAATTAAGTGTATAGGAGGGGATCTGAACATAATAAGTATTTCTGAATATGTGTGATCTTTATCATAATATGATGTATAAATGTTGTTAAATAGTGATATTATTGTGACTGTGTAATCAGTTTATAATAGTTAATAATTTCTCCAAAATATAGTTGACATTTAGCATGAATGATTTAAATACAAGAGCTAAAGAGCATAAGAGGGTAGTTCTGAAATCGGAGCTGATAATCATTAGCGCTGAAGAGTTGAAAGGCTTATATCGAAAGTTGAGGGACTATGAAGATCAGATTCAAAGTTACCAACAAGAAAAGCGATTTTTTCTGAAAATGCTGTCCAATCAATCTTAATTAGTTTGGCTAAACTCATCAATTAAGTTTTGAATAATTTCTTTGTGTGCACTCTTTAGGGCTTTGAATTTTAAAAAATAGTTTAATTCAACACTTTGTGATTCTGTTAGTGTAGATGTTTCATCTGCTAGTTTTTGATCACCAAATCTTAACCATTGTTTAGAAACATTTAACCATAATGCTAATAGCGACAATTTATCCTGACCAGGAATAGCCTTGCCAAGCAGCCAGTTATTCGCTGATTGTACTGAAATTGGTTGACCATCATAACGACAGTTAAATTCTTTCGACAAGTAGGTTGGACTAATCGGATGTTTGGCTTCTGATAAAGCCTGAGTTAGGCGTTCAGAAAAAAGTTTTTTTTCCTGTTGATTGCTCATGATCTAAAATAAACCTCAAAGATGCAATTATTATACACTTTTTATATTGCGAATAGGTTGTGCTATTGTAATACTTTTACTCCATAAAGGTAAATTAATTTCAATATCTAAAAAAGCCTTTAATTGTTTAATTTGTATCCAAAAGTTTCCATTTGATATTTTAAAGTCAGCTTGATTTTACAAAAATAGCTGTAATAAGCTAAATAAAATCCCCATCTCTTTTAACAGTATTTTAAACGGTTTTTTGCATTCTGATGAGTAAATGTAAATTCACATTTTTATGTGTAGTATTAAAAAAAATTGATTAGCACAATTATAATTTCCAGTGCTCTTTTTAGGGTGGTGCTACAGTTTTTCATTTAATTTATGTGATTTTGATCCTTGGTGAAATGATTTGAATGCTGGATTTAATGATGGCGAAAGTTTGTATCTTTCAGAGCTTAATAATATCAATCAATCTGTACATACAGTAGATTTCTAATCGTTTTCTTGATTTTTTATTTGGTGTGTTGATATTTCATAATGGTAGCCAAATAAATATACAAACTAAGGCAACAGAACTTGAATGGTTTCTCTTTAGCTTGTCATAACCTGTCGCGATAGTTTTAAATTACTTCAGTCTTGCAAGTATATTCTCAATTAAGTCTCTAATTTTATATAAGTACCAATCTTTGTAATCATTATGCGATTGGGTTTTGAATTTTGTAAGATATTTTCTTTAGTTATTGTTTTTTTATATTTTTTCTCTAAATAAGTTCGCATCATATCCTTTATTTGTACAAAGCACATCAGTATCTTTTAGACCTATGGGATTAACCAAGGCTGTTGCTACTTTCACATTATGACTTGTACCGTCATGAATTAGAAATTGAATAGGGTTCTCATTTGAATCTACTGTTAAATGAGTTTTAGAGCTATTACCACCCATGCTTTTTGAAATAGCTTGGGTTCTGATGCTTGTGGCATGCTGATGAGCACGCACATGGGTTGCATCAATAAATACCCACTCCAGATCAGCATCAAAAGAAATTAAGTTAAATGTTTTTAATAACTTATTGTTTTTTGACCGCTGTGTAAACTTTCTAAATATTGAGTTGGGTTTGCTAAATGCTGTTAGCAAATCTCTTCATGCGTAATCTGTGTGAATTCTATATGGGATAGCTTCAATAAAATTTCGAAGATTATGGTTGAGATAAATATCAAAATTAGG
Source organism: Acinetobacter sp. YH12201 (assembly GCF_013418145.1). Classification (NCBI taxonomy): domain Bacteria; kingdom Pseudomonadati; phylum Pseudomonadota; class Gammaproteobacteria; order Moraxellales; family Moraxellaceae; genus Acinetobacter; species Acinetobacter sp. YH12201. Next base: position 31,611 of record NZ_VPCP01000018.1, read on the forward strand.
GATGGGTGTATTGCTCCGCAAGGCTTTCAGCTTAGACCAGTGTTGATCTATCAGTATTGTGCGAGTCATAGCGAGAAGTGAATTTGGTTTGGTAATTAAATTTTACTTTCTCGCTATTTTTTTGCACAGCAAATGTCACAGACTCTAATTTCAATCGAGTTGTTTTCATAAAAATTGACTGTAAATGGTGCTAACTGATGCCACCGCTAAAAATTTATAAATTGATCTTATTGGTTTGATTTATCGCCTAAAAATACCTCATAGTTACAAAATATATCAAGTATTGATTTAAAATATTTTGATGTGATTTTTGATATTTTATTTTAAATAGATGATTTTAATATATTTTATTGTTATTATGGTGTTTCTCTTGCTAAGAAATATGTAATTATTATAAATATAAATCAAATATTGATTGATAAAGATGTTTTTTTTTGTATATTATGGCCTTGTACGAAATTGATGCTTTGAACGGAATTTTTCAGTATCCAAATTTTCGTCCCAGTTTTGCTGGTTTGCAAACATCCTAGGGTAAACCAGTCTTTTTATAAGAATTGAAAGAGGACAAATCTATGACATTTAAGAAATCAGCATTAGCTGCAGCTGTATTAACGGTTGTTGCAGGGAATGCCTTGGCTGCAACAGTAACAACTCCAGAAACACGCTTTAAGCCTACAGGTCCATTCAGTGGTTATTTGCAATCTGAAGGCTATTCTACTTCAGTAATTGACACAAACTTTACAAGTAATAAAACCTTTCTTGAAGTACAAGATTCGAATGTTGTTATATCGGCTGGCACTCCTGAACCAGTAGCTGGTCAACCGGGGGTTGAGCGTTATAGTGAGACACGTGAAGGTACAGTTGAAACCACTTCTAATTCATCTGATTGGAACCTGACCGATAATACAAAAGAAGACTCACGAACTGTAGATACGTCTTCATATTATAGTGCGAATGGCTTGGTAACTCGTACAGCGCAAACTCGTACTCTATCTATACCTTTTGTTGGGACTGTTACTATTCGAGAAGCAGATGTTGGGACTTTGACTGAGGATAACTTTGAAGCATACGATCTAACCAAAAAAGCGGGTGCTTTTGAAGAAACACGTTCGAGTAGCAGAACAGCAGTTGACTATAATGATAACCAAGTACTTGATCATACTATAGAAAGTAAGCGTACTCGAAATTATAAGGATAATGCGGTTGCCTATGACCAAAATGGTCAACCAGTACAGGTTGACGGTCAAACTAGTTATGTGGTGTTAGAAGATACCAGTGAGCGTAATTTTAATTTAACGGCATATAATTCAGATGTTGAAAATGGCGTAGAGACTAGCCGTGATCCTGATGGCAAGTTACTGGTTGTAGATCGTAGCCGTTCTTCTACCGAGCAAGATGCTAACTACCAATATGATGATATTTCTGGTGATTTCGTTACCTTTAAAGGACAAGGTGATAATGTAGAATTGTCTAATATTGAAGAAGTAACCCGCGCTCGGACATCGACATATACCAATTATGATGATGTTAGTGTAAAAGATTTGGAACTCTCTCGTCAGCAATCTAATAGTTACCAGCAAACTGATATCTTTGATAATTTTGTAAGCTACAATAACCAGAATGGAACAAGTGATTTAACCGTCTATAATGATGGTAAATCCAATCTGGCTTGGGAAGGTCAGCTTAACCTTGATGCAAGCTGGAAGTCACGTGAAGTTTCAGAAAAAGATGGTCAGCTCAATACTGATAGCATTACCACAGGTACTTATGAGCTAAACCAGCAGGACGCATATTATCAACCTACCCATAATGCGGAAGGTGAAAATTATAATATTGTAAAAGCAACTGGTAATCAGGAAATCCCTTTCCCATATGATTATTTAGGCGGTAATCAGCCAATGCTGTTGGGCAGTATGTACTATAATGGGGAAGATACTGCATTACAAAGTTCGCTTTACGATTCAAAATATCATGAAAAAACTGTTGATGGGAACGGAAATTTAGTTCATGAAATCACAAACAACCAATATGAATCATTAAACTATGCTGCGAATATGCAGGAAAATATTGAAGTTGATCGTGACTTAGTACGTAGTGATCTACGTGATGAAACTACTATTGGTTCTGAAGTCGTGGTCTCTACTAATCCACAAGATCAGGTGGTTTCAGGCTTCACCCGTAAATTTGACGGTTCGCCAATTACTCTGAATGATGTTAATCAGTGGGTAGATGATAATGGTGATATCCATCATTATGTAGTTCTGGGCTTGGATAAAAATGGTCAAGAAATCCGTACTGAGGTACAGGTTGCTGATGCAGCTGATCCAACTAGTTTGAGTCTAAATGCAACGTATAACCAATTGAATACCTCAAATTCAACAGAGTCAGTGCGTTATAATGAAGATGAGTTCTATAAATCTACAGATTCATCACTAGATTCATATACTACGACTTATGAAGATGGTTCTGTTGACTCTGATAAATGGACTTCTGATCAAGCAATTACCGTTTATAATGAGAATGTAGTTGATAAAGAGTGGGAGGGTTCTCGTTCTAATACCTACGAAAACCAACGTGTTACATTTGCTGATGTTGAGGGTGTTGCAACAGCAGCTCAGATTAATACTTATGCACATCAAGATGCTGAAAATACCACTAAATATAAACCTGGTCAGGAATTGGTAGAAGAAACCAACCAGACAGAATCATATCAATGGACTCAAGAAGATCTATTGGCTAATACAGCTTTTGCTGCTCAAGATAACTGGCAACGCAATGAAAAATTGTATGCTGAAGGTGCTAGCGATTTAGGTCTTGTTGTAACTGAAAATGGAAATGGTACATCTTCTTATATTTCTGCTACACAGACTGAAGAATCACAATGGGCATCGAATAGTCAGGAAACAATCTATCAAGCTGGTGATATAAATAGTACTGAAACTGGTTCCAATTCACAGAGCACAACACGTACTGATCTTGTAACAGGTAATTCAGATACTTATGCAACTAATGGTCAATTTGCATCAACTGAGTTCAATACGGTTACTGGTTTACTGGCATCACAAGCTGTTCGGTCTACAGAGGCTGCTCAGCGTCAAGAAAGTTTAAGTCAGACAGAGGCTGGTGTAACCACATCTACAACGGTTGTTCGTGGTTATGAAGATGAACAACGTAGTGATGAAAGCGCAACCTTGACAGTTTATGGTTCTGAAACCAATGTTGCGGGTGACGGCTCTCAAACTGTATTGGCTAAGAGTGAAACAACAGTTGTAGATAAGTTTGGTATTGAGGAATCTAATGAGCTGACTCAAACAGATACAAATATCACTGCTGCTGGTGCTACAACCACAACTACACAACAACGCACAGATGATGTTGCTGGTATTCAGCTTGAAAAAACAGTGGCAGGTACTACGACTCAGACCAGTTCAACCACAATCAGTGCGGGTGAAATTTCTGTAGATGGCGTGTCTATCACTGCAAATGGTTTGAATGCCAATAATACCGTTGTGTCTAATGTTGCAAATGGTGTTGCGGATTCTGACGCGGCAAACCTTGGTCAAGTACGATCATACTACAATGATGTCAGTGGTCGTGTTAACCAATTAAATACACGTGTAGATGATGTAGAGAAAACTTCTTACCGTGGTATCGCTATTGCTTTAGCTGCGCAACAACAAATCCCTAACATCGGTGCTGGTCAATTTGCAGTATTTGGTGGTGTAGGTCACTATGAAGGTGAGTCTGCTGGTGCTCTAGGTGTTGCTAGCGTATTTGCTGACGGTCGTACTTCTGTAAGTGCTGCGGTAGGTTTTTCCGGCGGTAACGAAGTTGGTGGTCGTGTAGGTGTATCATACGTTTTTGGCGGTAAATAATTACCTGTTAAAAAGTATAGATTAAAAAAATCCTCGCCTTGTGCGGGGATTTTTTTAATCAATTTCTATTCATATGATGAGTCATTTTTTTGTTTGACTTATCACTTTAATTTTTTGTGTTAAACGTCTATAAACAGCTGTTTTTATCCATTTTAGAATGGATAAAAATAATGCAAAAAGCTGGAAAATAAAATTATTGGACAAATTGATGATATTGCGTTGAATGTAAGTTTATAGGCTAAAATAATCCAGAAAATTGTTCACTATACTCAAACTCAGGCGGACAAGGTGTCTGCTTTGGATCTGGGAAAGAGATAGGATTCAGTTTCTTTGAGCTGATCGATTTTATACATAAATTATGTATAAATCCTGCAAGTTGACGGTACAAATCATGATCAAAAAATGGATATTTGCATCATTGATGTAAGAGGCTTACTGTTGAGGAATAGAATTAAAATTCCGGAAAAAAGAGGGGATAAAGTTACCTACTTAAAAAATATAGTCACTTGATAATAGAGCAAAAAATTAATGAAAGTTTCATGTGTTTAGTCTGTATTTTAATGAGTTGTTGCTTTAAAATCCGAAAATGCTCTAATTAATGTGATATTTTTCACATTAATTTGGATGGTTAATACCGAGTTTTTGATTAGAACACAGTAGAAATCTTAAAGCTAATTATTGAAAGTCATCATTATTTTTTATGTAATAATCACTTAAAGTTGAATATGAAAAAAAGTCATAGATCTGTTGTGAGATATCCTCAAAATCAGGTGATGGTGCTGTTCACCACATTAATGTTGACTTCCCCGGTTTATGCAGCGGATCTCAAAATATTGCTACAGAATGCATTAACACAAGATCCATTGATGATTGAAGCGCAAGCCAATGAGCAGGCGGCGATCAGTAAAGTTAAAGAGTCACAGGCCTTGCATTATCCAGTTTTGGCAGTGACCGCAAATCAAGTCCTGGGTCAATCCCATAAAGATCGCACCGATTATGCCAGTGAAGACTTCACGCCGGGTTTACGTGGCACCCTGAATTTATATTCTTTTGGAGCCATTAGTGCGCAGGTCGAGCGCGATAAAAGCAAATCAGCGTATTTTCATGAAAAAATTGGTGAAACTTCAGAAGAATTAGGCTACACCATTGGCAGTGAATATATTAAAGCCTTGCGTGCCCAAGAGTCCTTAGTTGTACAAAACCGGAGTCTGGAACGCCACAATAAATTCACCCAGGATATTGGGATTATTGTGAAATATGATCAGGGACGTCGTTCTGAACTGATTCAGGCTAAAGCCCGGCAGATGCAGGTTGAACATATGATCAGCGGTTTACAGCGTGAGCTGGGCTTTGCTTTAAGTAATCTGAAAAAATATACAGCTGATGTTTCTCCAGATGGATTGCGTGATCCATTTGCCGATCTTTCCGTCACGGATGTTGTGAATCGTTATAGTTTGACCCATCCCAGCCAGCATCCCTCTTTTCAGGCACAACAAGCTGAATTGGACAGTATCCGATCCGAACATAAATATCGTCAAACCAAACGCTATCCAAGTATTAATTTAGAAGGAAATGTCACCACTGAAGATCGTCAAGTTTATTTAAGCATGTCGTGGGATATGTTTAATCAAGCGACAAAATATTCAGTAGAGCAGGGTGGACAATCGATTGTGGCAGCAAATGCACGATTAGGGCAAATTCAGCGAGATATAGAAGAACGTGCCCGAACTGCAGAAATTGATATGTTTCAAAGCAAACAAACAATGGAGATTACCCGACAACAAATCGCAGCTTCACGTGATGTAGTGATTGCCAATGAAAAGCAATTTAAGATTGCACGAAAGACTTTGGTTGATGTACTGAATGCCTATAATGAGCTGTCTGCAGTGGAAATGGCTTATGTAACGGCACAAAATGATTTTCGTATGGCAGCCTTGGCATATTTGCGGGCACAGGGAAAAATCTCAACATGGGCGAAGGGTTCGAGCGACACGACCTGGTCGATACAGCCTTAACTTTTAATCCAGCATTGCGACAGAATAAAAAAGGTTATCAAAAAGTTCATGAAATCAATTATCGAACATATCGCTTTAGTGACCCAGCTTCTGGGAACACCTATTTCTGTTGCTACGCTTATGGCACAGGTCACCCAGGATCAGAACCTGCAGGTCAATTATCATTCATTGGGGGAAGTCTTAAAAACTCATGGTTTTGACAATACCCTGGCACAGCGAAATTTGCAGGATATTCCGTCCTTAGCCATGCCTGTGGTGGTTGTGCTTAAAGATGAACACGCAGCAGTGATTACCCATATTGATGGTGTGGGGGATGAGCGAGTTTATGAAATTCAGCAGACCGATGGTTTAAAGCAGAAACTCACTCAACAACAACTTGATGAGCTCTATTTGGGATATTGCTGGTTTATCAAGCCAAAACTGGCCAGTGATTTACGTTCAGAATTACCCGAATATCATATGCCTAAAGCCTGGTTCTGGAAGGTGATCTGGCGTTTCCGTTCCTATTATTATCAAGTCATTTTGGCGACTTTCATTATCAACTTTTTGGCATTGGTCAGTTCGCTCTATGTTATGAACGTCTATGACCGTGTAATTCCAAACAAGTCTTATGAAACACTGTGGGTGCTGAGTATCGGGGTTATCTTGGCAATTTTCTTTGAATTTGTTGCTAAGATGATTCGTGGGCATTTAACCGATATTGCAGGAAAAAAAGCAGATTTAATTATCAGTTCGGCGATTTTTAGACGGGTGATGAGTCTGGATTTGTCGGAAAAACCTGCCTCTTCAGGGGCTTATGCCAACAACTTGCGTGAGTTTGAGTCGGTACGCGACTTTATGACCAGTGCCAGCTTGCTGGTTTTGGTGGATTTACCATTTTTACTGTTATTTATCACCGTGATTTGGCTGATTGCTGGGAAATTAGCTTTGGTGCCTTTAATTCTGATCCCCATTGTGATGTTGGTGGGTTTTTTGGCACAAGGTCCTCTTGCACGTTATATCAATGAGTCCATGCGTGAAGGCTCGCAACGACAAGGCTTGGCGGTTGAGGCCATTGAAGGGATTGAAACCTTAAAAACCAACAATGCTGCCAGCTGGGCGCAAGAAAAGTGGGATTTTTATACAGCCCGCAGTGCAGCTTCAAGTACTAAAACCCGTGATTTAAGCAATTTTGTGGTGAATTTTTCGGTTGGTATTCAGCAACTCAATACGGTGATTTTGGTGATTGTGGGGACTTATCTGATTCATAGTCCTGATACCAATTCTAAAATTACCATGGGGGCGTTGATTGCAGCCGTGATTTTATCGGGTCGTGCGCTGGCTCCTTTGGCGCAAATTGCCAACCTGGCGATTCGCTTTCAACAAGCCAAAGTGGGGATGCAAGGTTTACAAAGCATTATTGACCGAAAAATTGAGCGTGATCCAGAGCGGGAATATATCAGTCTGAATCGGGTTGAAGGTGAGCTGAATGTGCAGCAGGTCAGTTTCAAATACCAGGCTGATATGCCAGAGGTATTGAAAAATGTCAGTCTGCAGTTGAAGCCGGGTGAGAAAGTCGGGATTTTGGGTAAAATTGGCAGTGGTAAAACCACCATGCTGAAACTGGCCAGTGGCTTATTTACTCCGAGTCAGGGCAATGTCACGTTAGATGGCGTTGATTTAAGACAGCTTGATCCGAATTATCTGCGCAACCAGATCGCGATGCTGGGACAGTCGCCGCGCTTATTTTTAGGCAGCTTGCGCGAAAATCTGGATCTGGCCCGTCAGGATGGTTTTAGCGGTAACCAGGATTTGATTAATGCACTGAAACGTTTTGGTTTGGAGCAGATGATTCAAAACCATCCTAAAGGTCTGGATATGCCTTTGGGTGAGGACGGACAGGGATTATCTGGCGGGCAGAAACAGATTATTGCTTTGGCGCGTCTGACCTTGCGTCATCCAAAAGTGGTGCTTCTGGATGAACCCACTACAGGGCTGGATCAAGGCACAGAACAGAAGGCGCTACAAGCTCTGGGACAATGGTGTAAAGACAAAACTCTGTTGGTTGTGACTCACCGGATGCAGGTGTTAAGCATTGTCGATCGAATTGTGGTGATGGATCAAGGCAAAATTGTCATGGATGGACCGCGTGATGCCGTGCTTAAAAAGTTGACACAAAATGAGCAAAAAGCACGTACAGCGACACAACGGGTGATTCGACCTGCGGCTATGGCGGGTTCAGTGGCAACCAACAGTCCGACGCAGACTGATACGAATGCCGCCCAGATAGCTGAAACAGAGCATCCGATGGCCTAAATCTGACTTGAATTAATAAAGCCCGAGCCAGAGACACACATAATATTGAGTAAAATGTATGAAGGATAATCCAACCAAGTCATCTGAAAAGATACATTCCAAAGATCTGAAATTGGTGAATGATCTGAATGCTGCGTTGCAAAAAGAAAAGCATAGCGGGTTATTTTGGATGATCGGTTTGCTGTTTGTGTTTTTGGTGGTGTTCGTGATCTGGGCCTATAACAGTACGGTTGAAGAGGTGACTCGGGGACAAGGCAGTGTTATTCCAACCAGTCGTGAACAAATTGTACAAAGCCTGGATCCGGGAACCATCAAGGAAATGCGGGTCAAAGAAGGAGATGTGGTCGAAAAAGGGCAAATTCTCCTCACTTTGGATGATACCCGGAGTGCCGCAGTATTACGTGAAAGCGAAGCCAAGGTGGCTAACCTGGAAGCCATGGCAGCCCGCTTGCGAGCAGAATCTTACGGCACCGCCATTCAATTTCCTGCAGGGATTAGTCCGGACTTGCAGCGTCGTGAACGTGCCGCTTATGAAGCCCGTCGTCGTGCAGTCGATGATGCCGTATCCGGTTTGCAGCAAAGTAAAGCTATGCTGGACCGGGAAATTGGGATTACCGCACCGATGGTTGCAGAAGGGGTAATGTCAGAAGTGGAATTGCTGCGTATGCGTCGGCAGTCTTCAGATCTGGCTTTGCAAATCAATGAAAAACGCAACCAGTATGCCGCCGATGCCAACAACGAGCTGGTCCGCATAGAATCGGAACTGGCACAGGCCAAAGAGAATATGGCGATGCGTGCCGACCCTGTAGACCGCAGCTTAATTCGGGCACCATTACGAGGGATTGTGAAAAATATAAAAATCAATACCTTGGGTGGCGTGGTTCAGGCGGGACAAGACATTATGGAAATTGTTCCTCTCGATGACAAATTACTGGTTGAAGCGTATATCCGTCCGCAAGATGTGGCATTTGTCCGTCCGGGGCTAGATGCAATTGTAAAAATTACTGCTTATGATTATTCGCTGTATGGTGGACTAGAAGGTAAAGTAACCCTGATCAGTCCTGATACCTTACGTGACAAGGCGCGACCAAGTGAACTGAATCTAAATCCAGACGAAGCTTACTATCGGATTTTAGTGGAAACCCATAAAAATTCACTGACGGATAAAAATGGACAATCCATGCCGATTATTCCCGGTATGATTGCCAGTGTGGATGTCAAGACTGGAGAAAAAACCATCTTTCAATACCTGATCAAGCCGATTACCCGTATGAAGCAGGCATTGCAGGAACGCTAAATAAAAATATGTTTTAATTTAAAAATTTAAGCCAAATTTTTATGAAATTTGGCTTTTTTATTGACTTGAGATTGGATAAGACATGCATGAGCTGAAAACTTCCTGTCAGTATCTGCTGGGCTTTACTAGGTTTAATTGAGGAGATGCATCTTAAAAATACACAGCACGATGATGGGGAAATCAACTTAGAAGTGATTTTGGTTTATAAAATATCGAATCTTTGAAGGAGACTACAGCCGCAGTTTTTAAACAGGAATGCCTGCTGTGTTTAGGATCACAACATTTAAGTTTTTATCTTCAAGGGAATGGTTTGGAAAGCTGAAAAATATCAACCTGCAGTAGTCAGGCTTGAATATATAGGTCTCGTCTAGAGGTCAGTATCATTTCAGCAACACTTTGATCAAAACAAATCGAACAAGCTTTAGTGTTTACTTCAATGCTGTATGCAGAGAAGAATCTCGTTTTCTAGCTTGAAACCGGGTGCGTGATTTTGAGTGACTTACTTTGATTACTTCATTATTCAGCACAAAGTTGCAATGAAATGTATATTTTTAACTTTATTTCTTTGGTAGAAGCTTTTGTTATTTGGTATATTTTTTATGTAATTAATGTATTAAAAGTGTAATTTATGTACCATGAATATTCATTTAATTAACTAGAATCATATTTTACATAAATTATTTATCACGTATAAATATAAGCAAGTTATTGTAAATTATTAATATAAAACTCTCAAGAAAACTTAATATTAATAAAAATTATTCTTATTTAAGTTCAAATGGAAATAACCCCTTTTTTCTATTAATAAAAAGAGATATAAATAAATTAAAAAAGATGATTTTTATACTATTTTTTTGAGTATATTTTTTATATGATTATTAAGTTTAAATGTGAATTAAGTCACATAAATCCATACTTTTTTTAATAATTTTACATTGGATTTGCTTTTTTAAGGGCTGAAGGGTGGTGGGATATGAGTATTAAAAAATTAGTTTTAATAACGGGGCTTTCTATTTTTGGGTCGGGATGTGCTTCTATTAATAATCAGTCTCCTTTAGAGCATTGGAAAACATTTAATCCTGCATCTATGACTTTGCCTGATCATATTAGACCGGATCAAACAATGGCAGTTTTTCTCCGAGAGGAAAATGCATTCAATGGTCCAGCCGTTAATATTTTTCTGGAAGGAGAGTATTTAACTTCGCTTCAACCGGGCGGTTATAAAATGCTGCCTGTATGTGCAAATCCGACTCAAATGAGTGCTGCTTTTACCCAAAGTGAGCTGGATTATTCAAAGGTACGGCAGAAAACTCAGGTCTATGACTTGCCTGCAGGGAAAATTCAGTATTTTAAACTTGTTGAGGATGCTAATCAGTCTATTAAAATTCAGCCATTAACAGAAGCACAGGCCCAGCAGATCCTTCCTACCGTTCGTGAACAAACTCATACGCTCCCACGTGTTGAAAAAAATAAGGTGTGTGCAAAACCAGTCTATGTCAATGTCCCTGTCCAAACTGTCTTGAAGAAATATACCTTACAGGCAAATACCTTATTTGCTTATGCAAAATCAGGCCCAAATGACATATTAAAAAAAGGTCGCGAAGAAGTTAAAACAATCGCAGATCAAATTATCAATGAACAAAGTCAGATTAGCCATATTAGCATTCTTGGCTATACCGATCCTGTAGGAACCGAAGCTTTTAATCAGCAGTTATCTTTGCGACGTGCTGAAACAGTGCGTAATTTACTGACAATGTATGGTGTGGCTAGACAGAATATTTCAGTCGAAGGACGCGGTGAACAAGACCTGGTGGTCAGTGATTGTCAGAGTCGTTATGCAAAAGACAAGCTGGCTCATGAGCAATGTGATCTGCCTAACCGACGTGTAGAAATTATTACTTACGGCATTAAAGCTGAATAAAACTTTTTAAATCTAATTGAACTTTCTAATAAATTTTTAAAATCTGGCTAGCAGATCAGGATTAATCTTATGAATAATCAAACCATTACTGTAAAACTACATAGTGCTAAGAAAATAATTTCAACTCTGAAAGTTACCAAAACACCCGATCAGCCTGTGATTATTCAGGCCAAAAAAAATGTCAATTACGAGTTGATTGATGATGCAACTCAATTTGCCCCTGAAAATATTAAAATTAAGCGTGTGGGCAATGACTTGCATATTGGTTTTGAAGACGGTTCATCAGATCCACTTGATGCTGACCTGATTATTCAGGATTACTATGGTCACGATGGGGTGACCAGTAATTTACTGATCGGTCTGCATGAAAATGGCAGTTATTATGCCTATGTGCCGGAAAGTGGTTTGCAAGAACATGCTGTAAGTATGCTGGCTGAAGAAGTCAGTGCTGGTCAGGCATTGGGTGGTGAACCTTTGGTTGCAGCTGCCTATGAGTTTAATCCGTATTGGTTACTGGCTTTGATTCCTTTGGTGGGATTGGCTGTGGCAGCGGGTGATAGTGATTCGGTATCAGTAAAGGAAACTGCTCCTGTTGCAATAGATGATGTGATCAGCATTGTTGAAGATACTGTATTTACTTCAACAGTCAGCCTATTGGCGAATGATAGTGATGTTGACAGTAGTTTCACTGCAGTTGCAGGTACGTACACGACTACACAAGGCGGCACGATTGTGATCGCGGAAGATGGTCAGTATGTGTATATGCCAGCAGCGAATTTCACAGGTATTGATACTGTTGACTACACCATTACAGATGGTTCGTTGACGGATACTGGTACGTTGACCATTATGGTTAGTTCAGTTAATGATGCACCTGTGGCCAATCCAGATACAGCAACTGTGGTTGAAGACACTGCAGCCACCATTACTGTTCTGGGCAATGACACGGATGCTGAAAATGATACGTTAACTGTTACTGCAGCGAGCGCGTTGCATGGTACGGTCACGATCAACAGCGACGGTACCTTGAGTTACACACCGAACGCGAACTACACCGGTGCAGACACCATCAGCTACAGCGTGACAGATGGCAATGGCGGTACCAGCAGCAGCGTAGTGAACGTCAGCGTGACCCCTGTGAATGATGCCCCGGTACTGAGCTTCACTGATAGCTTGACCAGCATTGCGGAAAACAGTGCGACGGCAGGCATGGTGGTGACGGATGCGAATGCGACCGATGCCGAAGGCGATACGCTGACTTACAGCCTGACTAACAATCCGGACGGCTACTACAGCATTGATCCTGCGACGGGTG
>NZ_VPCP01000019.1:0-43155 GCF_013418145.1 Acinetobacter sp. YH12201
CCTATTTAAGTGATGTGCTGAAAAGGCTGCCGACACATAAAGTGACCCAGATTGAAGAGTTACTGCCACACTGCTGGAAACCTAAATCGAATTAAAAATTGGTATGGGATTCAGCGGACGCTTACGTTAGAACATCAGCCCAATCTAGTGATTTTTGCATTAGGTACTGAAGTAGCATCTAATCAATTCAATCGATTAGTTTGGGTGAATCCGTTTAATTTTGAAGCTGTAGAAAAATTGATCGTTATTCTATTAGAGTGGATGTATAAACCGATATTGCAATCTTATTCAAAAGCTTTGCCACTTGGTAGAATCCCGCAATCTGTCAGAAATGAACTTGGTTTGCATCATTATGTCGAAGATAAGGATGAGCAAATACTACTGGTTAATGCGCTTAGTCCTCAACAATTAAGTGCTTTAGAGTCCGTATGTATCTCATCCAATACTGAGCATATTTATAAAGCGATCAAAAAGCAGCATGATGATTACCTCCATATTACGCACTGTCCGATTTGCTTATCTCAGGCAGATTTTCATCCCCGACCAACAAATCAAACATTTACTGCTGAATGTACGAATTTGGAATGTGGGGTAAATTACAAACTGGTCAGTAATAGCAATCACGATAAAGAATTTTATTTACAGGTATCAGGTGACTGGAAGAAGGGTGGAAGGTGGAATTTAAATTTCAGAGTTTGATTTCGACCTTGTTTGCCTTGTGGTTGTGCATACCATTGAGTAGATGGATCAAACCAAATTGAAATGTTTCCTAGATTGATTAAAGAGCGATTGTACGAGGACCAATTCGTTGAACAATAAATTTTAGGTGTAGGCTTGTTCATTTTGAAATTATATTGCTGAATAAGCCGTTAATGATAGGTTTGTGTAACAAAGCTGTTGCAGGAGAGAGGCGATGATGATCTAATTTTTTCTTTATAATTTAAAAAATTGGAGGTTGTTAGTATAGGGAAGAAAAAATCAAGTAGAAAATTAGCAACTACTATTGATATTTTGACTTGTTAAATTTTAATTGAGAGTTGGCAAACCACATAATAATTTCATTGGGATTATCGACTAACTGAATGCCTGCACGAAGGTAACCATAATGTTCATATAAAATAACTTGTCCTACAAAATATACTTTTCTGTTATGTACACTTGAATTGAAATTGATGTAGTGAGGTATAGATGATTTTTTTTAGATTTATATGATCACATATAGTTTTTTGTTTGCCCATATCTCTCTTATAAATTCTGATGGTAGTTAGTGTTATGTAATCTTTAGATTCTGTATATTTATATCGGTCAGTAAATGTAATTGGAGATTCTTCATCTGTACAGCCTAACTGCATAAGTTGCGTTCTAATATAACCCGAATTACGGATAAGAAAAGCCCTTGAAAAAAAGGTAGTTAGAGCCATTTAGAAAGTTACGACACAACCTAAAAGCTCTAACTACCATGTACGATTTTACAGAAATTTTTTGTATTGTTGATGATTTTTTCAAAAAATTTGAACCCATCTATTGGCAATTTCTCAAGCAAGAAAACAAACGTCAACGTATCAGACAAGCAACGCTATCTTTATCAGAAATTGTGGCTATCTCCATCTACTATAAAACATCTCAAGTACATAATTTTAAGATGTTTTTTAACTTGCTTTGTCAGTTTGAAAGCAAACTCTTTAAAGACTTGCCTTGTTATAAAAACCTGATTACCCTCATCAATCAGCACCAACTTGCTATTCATGCTTTGCTTTATGCGTTGAGCCAAAAAGATGAAAGCTCATATTTATGGATTGATTCAAAACCTTTACCTGTTTGTAAAAATAAAAGAATCCCTAAAGGTCATCATGCTTTAGATGAGATTGCTTCTCGTGGTAAAAGTACGATGGGCTGGTTTTATGGTTGCAAATTACACTTGCTGATGAATCAAGAGGGTGAAATTGTAAATTCAGATTTATCAAACGGACATATTGCTGATCTTAAAAAAGTTGAGGATTTAGTGAATGGCTTATCAGCAACGGTCTATGGTGATAGAGGCTACATTAGCCAACCATTGAAAGAAACACTTAAAGAGCAAGGCATTGATTTAATTACTTATCCAAGAAAAAATATGAGAGTGACCTTATTGCCATTTTCTGATGAATTTCATCTACGACAACGTAAAAAAATTGAAACATTGATAGGATTATTGAAAGAAAAATATCACTTAGTTACGAGTAAACATCGTTCGATTGCTGGTTTTTTAGCAGGCGTATTTTCTTCACTATGTGCGTATCAACTTTGCCAAAAGAATAAGCCTAAAATTCATGTGATTAAATCTTTGGCTTATCCGTAACTGGGGTTATATAGCATGTTTTATTTTACATTTTATCGTAAAATTAACACACTTTGTCATATTCGAGTTGTTGGACTTAGCTAAGTATTTTAATCTTCCATTCATTACTAGTAGAAGCTAGATAGCGTTTTAAATTTGGGGTATACATGAAAAAAATAAATGGATTTACATTAATTGAACTTATGATCGTTGTGGTCATTATGGCTATTTTGGCAGCAATTGCTTTACCAAGTTATCAAAATTATGTCACTCGCGCCAAAATTAAAGAAGCTCAATCTAATCTGATTGCATTATCTCTTTCTGCTGAAAATATGTACCAAAGAACGCTTAGTTATCCTGAGGCAACACCAGCAACAACAACAACTGCAGCGACAAAAGCAAAATTTAGCTCATGGAATCCTAGTTCATCAGACTTCAAATATACCTATTTATCTGATAAATCGACCTATACATTAACTGCAACGGGCGAAACGAGTACAAAAGTCAGTGGCTGTACACTTACTTTAACAAATGCAGGTGTACAAAGTGGCCCAGGATGTGGTCATGGCTCTACATGGATTAAATAATATGAAGCGAACACAGCGACTAAATCCGCAGCAGGGATTTACACTTATTGAACTGATGCTCACCATCACCGTGATGACAATTGTTTTATTTATCGGAAGTTCGCTCACAAGTGCATGGGTCGACCAAAGCCAAGTTAATAATGCGACTTCGAGTATTCAAAATGCTATTTCTCAAGCGAAAGCCCTCGCGCTTCGTAATACCAATAACACCCCTCTCACTGATGCAGCAGCTTCAGCATGTTTAGAGAGTGATGGGACAAAAAATATCCTTAAAGTGGTCCGAGGTGCATGTACACCGTCAACCACTGCAGTTCAAGTGATGCCAATTTCTAATCGCATTACCATTAAAGAGGATCCGAACTCTCCCCAACAAATTACATGTATTTCATTTAACTCAATTGGTGTAGTCGTTCCAGTTACAGGTTGTTTGGCTTCCTCAAACCCAACGTTGACTATAGGAAAGAATAATGAATCAGCCACTATCGTCATTCGCTAATCAACGTGGTTTCACCTTAATGGAATCATTAATCGCCTTGGTTCTTTTTGCCATTATTATTTTGGGGAGTGGCGCTGCGATCAAAAGTATGTTGACGACTCAAAAAGAAATGAACATCGGATTTATTGTGGTCAATGAGATGCAAAATAGATTACAAGCTGCTCAGACTCAAACTAATGTTACTAATTTATGTGGGCGTGTCTCTATAACAGATAAATCCGTCGGGAATACAGTCTATCATTTCAAGTGTTTCTCTCAAAAAATGAGCACAGATTGGGCTGTGGAAATGCCTATTTTGGTTGCTAGTGAAAAAGCTAATGTTTTAGATAGTTGTATCACAGATACCCCCGATCCATCATGTTATGTAGTTGGGAGATAAGCATGAAAAAGAATGGTTTTACCATGCTAGAGCTACTTATAGGATTAGTGGTTGCTATGCTCTGCATGATCATGATGCTGATGACCTTTAAACAGATTTCTAAAGTCAGTTTAGAGTCATCTTTAGATGCAGAATATGATACCCAAGTGCAACTCGGTATGCTTGTCCTACAAAAAGTCATTCAGAATGCAGGTTATGGTTCAGGCAATGCTGCAGATATTTTAGTCGATGACAATAAGCTGTACTTACGTTTTACACCTGATCTTGCAATACCTACGGTCATTAAATGCCAAGCTTTAACTTTTGAAAATGATGTTACCAATAAAGAGTATAAATTATTTTTACTCGAAAACACTGTGAACTGTGGTACCACTACCTCGTTAAATAGTATTGCATGGACAAATTTAAATACAACTAAAAGCCCACTTATCACCATTAAAAATAAAGAGATTAGTGCAACAACACCACCCATTTTTAGCTTTAGTGTGCAAAGTTTAACGAGTCCACAAAAATGCACCCCTTATGGTATCAGTAATAGTAACCCTTCAGGAACTAAGACTGTGACTGTGACAGCACAAGGGCAACATATTAACGAAAAGCAAATTCAATCCTTGATTTGCTTAAACAATATTTAACGCCAATTAACTTGAATGTGAGGATGAGCAATGCAAACATTTAAAAAACAACAAGGCATGGCAACGATTCTTTTAGTATTGCTCATTGGAATCACAGTCATGTTAATTACGGCTTCTGTTGCACGAGCTTTAATGACAAAAAAAGAAGCAGCAACGGCTGCCCATGCACAAACCAATGCACAAATTTTAGGATGGTCTGGTGTAAGTGCTTTTAGAGAGTTTTTGGTACAAACTGGAGGAAGTACGTTTGAGGGCTTAGATACCTTGAAAGCGCATGGTTATGAAAAAACATTAACAACATCAAATGGCAATACAGTCAAAGCTAAAAATATTATTGTCACAGGCTGTGAAACTGCAACTGCAGCCTGTTCTGTAACAGCTGACATTTATGCAAATAACTCTAAAGCAAAAGCAGGAACAATTATTACGGTCGTTTACGAGTTAAATATCGTCAATAATACTGTGACCGTGACTGAGCCGACAATCAAAGCAAGCCTTGGAGGCGATACGTATTTCCATGGTGGAACCATCAGAGCCGAAGGACCATCGCCATCAGCAGTTGTCTTAAATATTGATGGTAAACTAGAAATCGACACAGATTTTACATTAGAAAATATTTCTAGTCTGACTTTTAATGTCGATGGAGATGTACGAATCGTTTGTAGTGATCTGAAAGCAGGTTGTAGCCAATTTCATAATGTAGACATTAATGCTAAAGGTAATGTCCATATTAGCGATGACATTGTGAGTGCTTATACAAATTTAGGTAATATTTATGCTGAAGGGAATGTTACCCTACAAACTCATATTAACGCTAAAAACATTTATTCATTAGGCGATGTAAAAATTAGCTTACAGTCTACCGCTCAGGATATTCAAGCGGTTGGCAATGTAACCATTTTTGATAGATCTCACGTAGGTCATATCTCTTCAAACCGAAACGTAGAAGTGAATACAGACTCTTCAGCAAGTAGTGTGAGAGCATTAGGCTATGTTTGGATGCATACAAATGGTGTTATCAACGGCGATGTTTATGCTCGAGGTGATTATAAAACAAGTACGGGTAATGACACTGTACGCGTAGGTTCACTTAGTTCTGAAGTAAAAGGTACAATTTATGCTCATGGGGATGTTAGTATACCTGTAATGCCTGCTAGAGCACACGATATTCATACTACAGGAGATGTTACAGGTACTGGATATACAGGCACAATAAAGAAAAATCTGACAACATCTCCTTTACCAAGTCAATTCATTCCAAGACCTTCAGTGGCAAATTATCCAGTTGATCCAAACGCTATTAGACAACATATTGCTCCGAACCTAGATTTTAAAACATTAGTTGATGTCACTAAATATAAGCTTGATGCAAACTACATTTTTCAGACACCTACGGGTACATCAGGACAAGGCTTTAATCGCGTTTTTCTGAACCATCTGAAAAATCCTGCAAATGGTGATATTTACATATATGGTCAAAATAGTTCGGGTAAGTATGAACAACAAATTATTCAAGCAGGAACCACAACTCCTATTAAATTAGAAGATGGTAAAGGTGTATATCTTGCAGACTATAATTACCCTGGTTTTAATCCTAGCGGTGCTTTATGTCATAAGGTAAGCTCTAAAACCTGTAGCAGTGAAATTATTAGTTTCTTCCCCCGTGTAGGTTCAAACCGTATTGGTATTACTGCTCAAGATTATGACCACACAGCAACTAATATTTGGGAACTTAGAACAGGTAGTGCTAACTCGACAATTGTTAATGCGACTTTTGCACCTGGTATCTTCTATTTTGATGGTAGGGTCGATATTTCAGGACCTGTTGGTACTCCTACAACAGCTGTTTACACTAATACAATCTTAGCTGAAGGAGATATCACCTTCTCCGCTACTTCACCAATATTATATTCGCCTTATAATGTGGTACGTAATGGAAATCCAGAGATTATTTGTGACAGATCAATTCAAACCGTGAGTGGTGGTGCATTCACACCGAGTAGCACAACACCTGCCACTTTATCAAATAAGTTTTTGATACCAATTAATTTATGCAAAACTTCTTCCGAGTTTTCATATTCTATGAATCGTAATCCTGATGATCCAAGTGAATGGTTATATGTAAATATTGATGGGCAGGATGTGCCAAAACTTGACTTAGGTTACGTTGCTTTTATGTCTAATGGCTTTGTAGATGCAGGTACATGCTCTATTATCTACGGAGACATACTTGCTCGAGATGTCGTGCGAGGCTCACATTTAACAACATGTAAGAATGGTGCTGGAATGATTGGAAATATTTCCTCTCAAGGTGTCAATAAAAATGTAACTGGAAATAGTCTTGGCGCTGGTTCTGTATATACCATCCCGCAAACTAATACCAATGTATCTCCAGGTAAAACTACCACAACCACGACTAGTTCTTTTGGACTTAATCAAAAATGGGCACGTTATAAATAATCCCTCTGTACACGACAAAAATAGATAACTCATTGAAATAATGACATAATAATTGTTTTCTAACGACGAATACTATGACACATCTCAATGAGTTATATCTTATCTTAAACAAATATCTAAAATGGAACAAGTCACATTTAAAGTGCTTTGCGCTCATCATGCTTGTGATCATTTTAAAGCAAACATGTAATCTTTCTTCTGCATCTAAAGCCTTGCCCATCAAGTGCTTACCACAATCATTTTATCGACGTATGCAGCGCTTCTTTGCAGGTCAGTATTTTGATTATCGTCAAATTTCTCAGTTGATTTTCAATATGTTTTCATTCGACAAAGTGCAACTGACTCTAGATAGAACCAATTGGAAATGGGGAAAACGAAATATTAATATCCTGATGCTTGCGATCGTTTATCGTGGAATAGCGATACCTATCGTTTGGACATTACTGAATAAACGTGGAAATTCAGATACGAAAGAGCGTATTGCTTTGATTCAACGCTTTATATCCATTTTTGGTAAAGACCGTATGGTGAATGTGTTCGCAGATAGAGAGTTTATCGGTGAGCAGTGGTTTACATGGTTAATTGAACAAGACATCAACTTCTGCATTCGTGTTAAAAAAACTTTATTGTCACCAATCATTTAGGAAAGAATCATAAAATCAGTGATTTATTTCGCCATCTTCAAGTTGGTCAAATTGAATGTCGTAAACGACGGATTTTGGTTGGTCGGGTGAAACTATATATAAGTGCACTACAGTTAGAAAATGGAGAGCTTTTACTCGTCGTTTCTCCTCAGTTTAATGCCAATGCTATTCAGGATTATGCATTACGCTGGGAAATTGAAACCTTATTCAGTTGTCTCAAGGGACGCGGCTTTAATCTTGAAAATACGCGCTTGACAGACCCTAGACGAGTGAAAAAATTGATTGCGGTTTTAGCTATAAGCTTCTGTTGGTGCTACTTAACGGGTGAATGGCAACATGATCAAAAAAAAGCGATAAAAATAAAGAAGCATGGACGACTCTCAATGAGTTTATTTCGCTATGGTTTAGACTATGTTCAAATGGCGATTCAGCGTTTAAGTGGTTTTGGGAAAAAAGAAGAGTTTAAGGAAATTCTGGCAATTTTAAGAAGACAGAAGCCTGATAGGATAAGGGTTCTGTGAAATTTGTCGTGTACAGAGATCTTTTATAAATTTTGGTAGTTTTTGATATTCATATATTTAAAATACATATTTAGAATGCGCCAACAAATTGAAACGCTGTAGTTTCTCTGGTTTTGGTCCTATGCATCCCTCGCATGGGACTTTTTTTTGGAAAAAATTATGCTCCAATTCTTAATGTGTTTATTTGGCCTGCATGGTGCTACTGAAGTTGACTACACGGTTGATGACAAAGAAATCAAGGTGTGTCGGGATTGTTTGAAAGAGATTGGTTAAGGCGGTTTTCATTTTTTATCATGCTTTAGATAATCAATTTTTAGAACTTAATAAGAATGAAAAATGCATTGTAAGCACATTGGCTGAGAAAGTAATTAGATCAAAATATCAAAGGTGAAAATCTTGATGTATTGGGATTGGTAGTTCCCTCAAGTTTAGAATAAATTGGATTGTAGGGTCTTGGGCTTTCCTTTGCTAAATGTGCGAAAGTTGTAAATGATCATCTATTTAGCAAAGCCTTTGAAAAATTTTGTCAAAAATTGAGAGGATTGACACCTGAGCTGCAAAAATGATTGGACGAGCACACTATTTATTAATATTGGGTGAAATAGATAAGGCAACATATTTTAATGTTTCAGACTATATTAAATTTTTTCATACCTGATAAATCGTCTTTATTTTTTTCCCTTCATAGGAAGAAATAAAAGGTGCTGATGAAAGAAGTTCATTAACGTTATTGATTATCACGACTGTACTTTTTGTATAGCACTACGCTTAAGCTGTTCTAACTCTATAATATTTTGGTCAATCTGACGTTCCATTGCCGGTAAAATCTGCCTTAAAAACTGGCAATATGAAATAGCTTCATCCGCAGCAACCGTGCCTGTTCTGACCAGCTGTTTTTGCTGTTCCAACATTTGGCTCACCTGACGTAAATCGGGCTGCTGTCCATGACTCAATGCGTCGCTCATTGCTGAAAAATCTTTATACAGTTTGTCACGTTGTTGAAGTAATTCTGCCTGATTGGATAGCGGAACTGTATTTGCTTGAACTGGTGTGGTAGATAGCACTTTTTTTTCAACAGTAGGTGTGGCTACAGCTGGAGTGGGTTTTGCTTTTGCTGTATCTACCGGTGGAGAGGAAAGCGGTTTAAATATATAAACTACGATGATAAGGGACAAGGTCACAATAAAACCAATGATAAGACCAAATTTTGTGCTGCGATCCATGCTGGAAATCCTATTCATGCATTTAAATGAAAACAGACCCAATCTTAAGATCAGGCCTGTACGATTTATAAATTAAACAGTTAAGGGGTAGACCAGCCCGCAGGTGCATAACCGATACGAACCCGTTGTGGGTGATTTCCAACAGGAACACTCAGTACTTTTTCACCCGTTGCGAAATCAATCACGGTAACCACATCAGCCGCACTTTCAGAAATTACACAGCTTTTACCATCTGGACTTTGTGTTGCCCAATAAGGCTTGCCTGCAGCAATCAGCTTTCCGGCTTTCAGGGTTGAGCGGTTGACAATGGTTGCATAGTCATCCATGGTTCCGGCGACACATAGTTTTTCACCATCAGCACTAATTGATAATCCATGATGACGCGAGTCATTTACATATTTGGTCCGGTCAGACGGAATAGTCGAGCTACCTGGGAGTTGACCAATTCGAGTAACTTTATTCTGATTCAGGTCATATTCGATCAAGCCATTAAAAAATGAAATCTGGGCATAAATTTTACTTTCATCATTACTCAGGACAATCGGACGTACCGCATTGGACAGATCTTTACGGCCAACTGCATCCAGCACCGGACGGAAATCGATGGTCTTGAGGACTTTAAAAGTATTGGCATCGGCAATGGTGAGGAGTCGCTTCCCCTTGGTGAAATCTTGCCATGCGGCATCCATAGATGTTTCCACATTACCAATGGCTGAGTTTAGAATTTTTGTGCCACCGTTAAAGAAAATATTTTCATGCGGTTTGTCGCCAGTTGCAAAGCGTCCCAATTCTTTACCGGTATTGATTCCAGCACCTGAACCACATTACCTGAAGATGCCGATACCGCTAAGCGCTGACCATCAGGAGAAACTGCCATATGATCGGAACGGAAGCCTTCTACAGGTGTACGCCAGTTGATTTTACCCGTCGCAATATTAATCGACACCACATCGGCAAAACTTGGGCGTGATGCCACCACAGATTTGCCATCTGGTGTGGAATACATGTCATCCACCAGCTGATCATGACCTTCTCCAGCGGTGGACTGAATGTAAGTATAGGCAATCAGTTTAATTGGATTGAGGTGGATTTCCGTCAAACGCTCTTTGCGATCAGGAACCATGTTGATCACACCGATTTTACCAAAATCACCCGATGGACGAATGACGGTTACCGTTCCATCCCAGTTATTGCCCACAAAAAATACCTGTTGGCTATTCGCCGGGGCAGGCATTCCAGATGTCGTGGCATGGCTATTCAGGGATGTGAATGCGATTGCTGCAAATAACGCATTTACACTCCATTTGAGGAAAAGATTTTTGTTTTTCATATCATTATTCTCCGATTCAGCTCCATGAAATCGATTTTTTATTTGAATTTTCTCATTGCTGTCGAATACTCCTGTATTCGCTGAAGCATAGAATAAAGAATTCAACCATCAAATCTTGGATAATCCGATAAAAACACGCGCTAAAAATGACCTGAATAAGTCTTTTATTTTATAAATATTTGAATAATCAATTTATTATGAGGACAGAGCAGATTGTTTTTCCGACGGATTGCCGAACCCTATTTTAGCTTTTAGCCACATCTCTGATGGAGGTACGGAAAAATTGCAAAACACTACATGATCTTTTATACAGAAGTCGTACTATAAAAATGATTTTGTTGAGTTTCCAATATTATGTCTCAGATAGATATGCTTTTTGCCTTAGCCGACATTGAAGTGAATCGGGCTGAACTGCTGTCTATTCAGCAGAATGATTTGGTCCCTTTGCTGCAGGATCAATATCGTCTGAATCATTATGCCGATTCAGTCATTCAGGCTCAGTCGGTGCTATTAAACGGGGTTGATCCACATCTGACCCAGCAATTAAGCAGCACCATAGAACAGCTGATTCAGGCATTGGCCGATTCAAAAAAATATCTGACCCGCCGCAAGTTTAATGCCTTGCAAAAGTGGCTGGGGGTTGATCTGGAATATGGTTCCGGGCAGGTCGAGTATTATAAAAACCTGGACCAATTGCTTCATCGGGCCAATCAATTAAGTCAAAAATTGCAGATTGAAATACAAAAGTCCCAGGCACGTTTTCAGCAGTTACTCGGGCATCGTGAGCAAATGACAAAATACATTCGGGCAGCGCAGGAATTTTTACAGGAATATCCAAATTTCGTCAGGAATATACATCCGCTGGATAATTTTGCTGAAAGGTTATCGAAAAAAATCAATTCATTACAAACTTTGCAAGCCAGTAATGATATTGCAATTACACAGATGCAATTATCGCAGCAGCTTTCTTTTACTTTGCTGGACCGTTTTAAAGAGGCGCAGCAGATACTGATTCCTGCCTGGCAATATCATGTTAAACAAAGCAATCAGAACAGTTCGGGCATTGAACTGGACAAGCTGGAGCATAGCAGAGAGAAGTTAATTCATACTTTAAGAAAATCACTCGAGAAACCTATACATTAATCAGACCCTAATTTTCAGGTGAAGCATGACCGATTTAGAACACAAAGATTTACCCGCTGACGCCTCTCAGGATCTTGTACAGCAACAGTTTCAGCAATTGAATTTACAGGAAATGGGTTTGCAGGATTCAGACTTTAATGAAGTGATGAATGCACATAAAGAACTGGCTGAAATGAGCCATAATGCAGTGGCGGAATATGGGAAAAATATTGCGACAAAAACCTCGGGTTATACCGACGAACTGCTGAATCTGGTACAAAATAAAGACCTGGATACGACCGGTCAAAAACTGAATCAGGTAGTGCAGGTTGCCCAGCAGCTCAATAGCAGCAGTATTTTGAACAAGAAACAAAGTACGGGTTTTTTGGGTGGCCTGATCAGTAAAATGAAAGGGGCCAAGCAGAGCTTTGATCAGCATTTTAATAGCACCAAAGAACAGATTGATGCACTGGTCAAAGAAATTGAAACGTCCCAGTCGGGCTTGAAAACCCGTGTGGACACTTTGGATAAAATGTTTCAGGGTGTGCAGGAGGAATACCGACAGCTGGGTATCTATATGGCAGCGGGGAAATTAAAAGAGCAGGAAATTCAACAGCAAATTGCACATTTAACGGCCCAAGCCCAAGATCAGCCTACGGTGCAAAAGATCTATGATCTAAATCATCTGGCCAATAATCTGGAAAAACGGGTCAGTGATTTACAGATTTTGCAGCAGTCTGCCATGCAAACCTTGCCGATGATCCGGATTATCCAGTCCAATAACCTGATGCTTGTCGATAAGTTTTATGCCATTAAAAACATTACCTTACCGGCATGGAAAAACCAGATCAGCTTGGCTATTTCCCTGCATGAACAGAAAAACAGTGTCCAGCTGGCGAATAGTATAGATGATGCCACCAATGACCTGTTACGCCGTAATTCCGACTTGCTGCATCAAAATTCGGTGGCTACGGCCAAAGCCAACCAGCGTTCAGTGATTGATATCGAAACGCTTGAACATGTGCAGAATACCCTCATTAAAACAGTGAATGACGTGATTCAGGTACAAAAAGAGGGGATGCAGAAACGTGCTGAAGCGACAACGCGTTTACGTGCCTTGCAGGAAAATCTGAATCATCTGGTGATAGAATCGAGTAACAGTGGAATGAATAAATCTTAACTATTCGTTTAAGTTCATTGCCAGCACTTTAGGAGAAAGCGTTTGCCTCCCTTGGATGAATATGCTGTGAATTCGCAACAGATCGAAAATGGTGTGGTGATGCTGAAGAAGCGTCAACGCAATGTGATGTTATGGGCGATCACCAGCAGCACCATTTTCCTTGCTTCAGTGGTGGCTTTTTTTCTACAGCATGATTTTGTCTATAGTTTTTTCGGTATTACGACGGAACTGAAACAATTGCATATACCGCTCAGTGTAGATGCAAACCTTACTGAACTTGGTCAGCATCGTGATTATTTTAGCAACCTGTTGTCATGGTTTGGCTGGCTGATTCTAAAGCTGTTTGTTTCTTTTATGGGCGCATTTTTTGTCATTCATTTTCTAAAAAAAATCCGCTTTTTCTATGTCCGTTTTCAGTCTTTTATTTTGAAGTTTGTGGGCTGGATCATTGCTTTTATTATGCTGTGGTCAGGTCTGACCTATCTGCAATATGATTTAAATAATAAAGAGAATGATGCCTATAGGGAAGCGATTCACTATGAGAAAAATATTCAGCAAAGCGAGCTGGCACAATATTTACAGCGTAGCGAAGTCGATGAGCCAGTCAAAGCTTATCTGCTGGCCCAGACAGCATTACTACATCAACCGATAGATAAGGATGCGGCTATTCCACAAGTTCTAGCTTTAGTGAAAGCGGAAAAAACAGATCCTGATTTTTTTGAATATGGTTTTAAACCTGAACAGCTCTGGACCATGCAACACCAGCTTTATGGTCAGAGTTTAACGCCAATGGCAAAGATTGTTTCCAGACAGGTAGCTCAGGCAGAGCAAATGAGTTCAGTGGTACAAATTTTGATTATTGCTGCTGCCATACTGTTCGGAATTTTAAGTGCAATTCTACTGCTGCTGTCGCAGCATTTAAAAAGGCGGATCTTCAGAGTTGAGCAGCGTATGCAGCTTAAATGATGCATTTCAAAAGCCCTGAAATGGGCTTTTATTATTTTTTGATGCCTTTTTCAGTGAGATGATTCAGGCAATGCTGAAGGGCGGGATACACCAAAACAGGGTAAAACTTATTTAATTTAATATTCCGATTGTAATTATAAAAACAAACTGTTTTACCTATTTAAATATTTACCTTACTATAGCTTTATTAAATAAGCATTTACTCCCTTGGAGATGTTAGCCATGTTAGACCAAAATACTTCAGCTCAATTAAAAACTTTATTGGAACGTCTGGAAGGCCCGATTGAACTGGTCGCGACTTTGGATGCTTCAGATAAGTCTGACAAGATTAAAGAACTGGTGACTGAAGTTGCAGCCTTATCTGATTTAGTCACTGCACGCTTCGACGGTACAAATAGCCGTGCACCTAGCTTCGGTATTGCAAAAGCAGGGGAAGAACCGCGTATCTTCTTTGCCGGCTTGCCGATGGGACATGAATTTACTTCCCTCATTCTGGCCTTGTTACAGGTGTCGGGTTATGCCCCGAAAGTGTCGGATGAAGTCCTGGCACAGATCAAGGGTTTAAATTTAACAGCTGATTTTGAAGTGTTTGTCTCGCTCAGCTGCCATAACTGTCCGGACGTGGTGCAAGCCCTCAACCTGATCGCCATCTATAACCCGGGCACCACGGCCACCATGATTGACGGGGCATTTTTCCAGGATGAAGTGGAACAGCGCAAGATCATGGCGGTACCAATGGTGTTCCAGGACAACGCCCACATCGGTCAGGGCCGTATGACGCTGGAAGAGATCATTGCCAAACTGGACAGCAATTCTGCAGCCAAAGACGCCGCAAAGTTAAATGCCAAAGACGCCTTTGATGTACTGGTGATTGGTGGCGGTCCTGCAGGCAACACCGCAGCGATTTATGCCGCGCGTAAAGGCATTAAAACCGGAATTGTGGCAGAGCGCATGGGCGGTCAGGTCATGGATACCATGGATATTGAAAACTATACGTCAGTACAGAAAACCCAGGGTCCGAAGTTTGCCGCCGAGATGGAAGCGCATGTACGTGAGTACGGTGTGGACATCATGAACCTGCAACGTGTTGCTAACATTAAAGGTGCGGATGAAACAGCCAACGGTTTAGTTGAAGTTACTCTGGAAAATGGGGCGAAGTTAGAGTCGAAAACCATCATTCTTTCAACCGGTGCACGCTGGAGAGAGATGAATGTTCCGGGTGAGCAGGAATACAAAACCCGTGGTGTAGCATACTGTCCGCACTGTGATGGTCCACTGTTTAAAGGCAAACGCGTTGCGGTGATTGGTGGAGGTAACTCTGGTGTGGAAGCGGCGATTGACCTGGCCGGGATTGTAGAGCATGTAACTTTGGTGGAGTTTGACACCAAATTGCGTGCCGATCAGGTGCTTCAAGACAAGCTTAACAGCTTGCCAAATACCACCGTGATCAAGAATGCGCTGTCGACTGAAGTAGTCGGTGATGGTTCACAGGTCACTGCACTGAAATACAAGGACCGTGCAACGGATGAAGAACATACGATTGAACTGGCGGGAATTTTTGTACAGATCGGTTTGTTGCCAAACACGGACTTCCTGAAAGAAACAGCTGTTGAACTGACCAATCGTGGCGAGATCGTGATTAACGAGCGCAATGAAACCAATGTCAAGGGTGTGTTTGCTGCCGGTGACTGTACTACCGTGCCGTACAAGCAAATCATCATTGCTACAGGTGAAGGTGCCAAGGCATCGCTATCTGCCTTTGATTACATTATCCGTTCGGGACAGTAATTAAAAAAGCCAAAGTGGCTATGTAAACATAGACACTTTGGCTTTAGTTCCCCAAGTTTTTGTTTTACCCTGTTTATAGGAACTCAGCATGCTAACTCTGGGTTCCTTTTTTTATTATGACCATTTCCATGGTTATTCTGTTCTTCTGCATTTTTTGTTTTGCTTTTTTATTGTTCTTTCCCCAAGCTTTTTAAATTTAATTAAGCAAGTTATATGCCATTTTCAAATATTTTTAAGATTTGAATAAATTCAAGCTCTTAAACTTCTGAATCAACTGTTCTTGCGTTTCCATATGTTCAGGATGCGGAATAATGCACTCAATTGGACACACGGCTATACAGGTTTGGTGCTCATAAAAGCCGACACATTCTGTACAGCGCTTCACATCAATTTCATACACCTTGTCACCCTCATAAATGGCCTCATTCGGACATTCAGGCAAACACATATCGCAGTTGATACATTTATCGGTAATCAGTAAAGCCATCCTGATCTCTCAAACTAGATGGCTTGATAAGCCAAAGAAGATGCTGAAATATCTGCTGTTGAATTCGGTAAGTTGCGAATCAACAGGGCATAGTTCATATCTACATCCGCAGGAACAGGAATATCCACGACATGGCCTGAACCTTTGGCATCTTCAATCAGGTTACCTTTTTTATCTTTCATTTCTGTTAAAGTAAAAGTGATATTGCCTGAAGTGGTCATCAGCTCAAGCGAGTCACCCACCACAAAACGGTTTTTTACTTCAATCTTGATATAGTCACCGTTACGCTCTAATACTTCACCAACAAATTGCTGATGGTCAAAACGCGATGAACCGGTTTCATAATTTTGATATTCAGTATGTACATGACGACGCAGGAAACCTTCGGTATAACCACGATTCGCCAGGCCTTCCAGCTGAGTCATCAGGGATGGATCAAACGGTTTACCCTCTAGCGCATCATCAATCGCTTTACGGTAGATCTGTGCAGTACGCGCGCAGTAGAAATATGATTTGGTACGACCTTCAATTTTTAAGGAATGAATGCCCATTTTGGTTAAACGGTCGACATGCTGTACCGCACGCAAATCTTTAGAGTTCATGAAGTAGGTGCCATGTTCGTCTTCTTCAGCTGCAAACATGTCTTCTTCATTGCGTTGTAATAAAACCGGCTCGCCAAATTGGTGTTGTTCTAGGGCGTGTTGCTCATCGGCATCTTTGTTTTTGCAGCATGATGATGATTCTTCAATTTGTTGAACTGGAATCACATCTCCAGTTTCATCTTCAGCTGCTTCGTGAATTTTATAGTCCCAGCGACAGGCATTGGTGCAGGCGCCTTGATTAGCATCACGTTTATTCATATAGCCAGAAAGTAAGCAACGACCGGAATAAGCCATACATAATGCACCATGCACGAAAACTTCAATTTCCATGTCTGGGACATTATTTTTAATTTCTTCAATTTCTTCGATAGAAAGTTCACGTGACAGAATGACACGAGTCAGACCCATGTTTTTCCAGAATTTGACTGTTGCCCAGTTCACGGCATTGGCTTGTACAGACAGATGTACAGGCATGTCGGGAAAATGTTCACGCACCATCATAATCAGACCCGGGTCAGACATAATCAGTGCATCCGGATTCATGGCAACCACTGGTTCCAGGTCACGAATGAAGTTTTTTAACTTGGAGTTATGCGGTTGAATGTTCACCACCACATAAAACTTTTTACCTAAAGCGTGTGCCTCGGCAATGCCAATGGCCAGATTGTCATGATCAAAAGCATTGTTACGCACACGTAAACTATAACGTGGCTGACCTGCATATACCGCATCGGCACCATAGGCAAAAGCATAGCGCATGTTTTTTAGTGAGCCGGCAGGTGAAAGAAGTTCTGTAACGTGAGTAATGCTCATGACAAAATTAAAGGCATATTAAAAATATGGCTTAATTGTATGGATTTAAAAATTAGATTCAACCCAGTAAATTAGTTGGATATTTCCTTATTTTCGGCTTCGAGTTGTTTTAAAATCTGGCAACTGTCAATGGTTTTGGTGCTACTGCAAGAGCCGCGTAGCTGGATGAGCTGTTGTTGAAATTTTTGTAATTCTATAATTTTATCAGTGACTTGTTTAATATGTTGTTCAATTAGCTGATTCACTGCATGGCAGCTTTGCGAGGGCTGCTGTTCTAGTTCAAGCAAGGCTTCAATCTCGCTGAGTGAAATATCGAGCGTGCGACAGCGTTTAATAAACATCAGTCGTTTGAATGTATTTTCATCATAATAGCGATAATTATTGTCGCCACGAAAGCTGGGTTGGAGCAGATTTTTCTTCTCATAAAAACGGATCGTGTCAGTGCTGAGCTGGGTTTTATTGGCTAATTCTTTAATTAAATAATATTTAGGTGTATTCATGCTTGACCTTGGAGTTACTCCATAGTTTTGAATAACAATAATACAAACAAGGTTTTAAATAAAGTCATAGAGGTGGTGAAAAATGGCATGTACTTGCAGTCATGAACCTGCACCGCAAAAGCCACATAGTAAATTTCGGACTGCTTTGTGGATTGCGCTCATTATTAATATTGTGATGTTTATCGTAGAATTGATTGGAGGAGCATATGCCCATTCATCGGCATTGTGGGCAGATGCACTCGATTTCTTTGGGGATGCGGTGAACTATGGGGTATCACTTGCCGTATTGGGTGCAAGCCTATACTGGCGTGCTACGGTGGCGTTGTTAAAAGGCGCGACCATGGCGCTGTTTGGTTTCGTGGTTATGGGTAAAGCTATTTATGCCTATCTACAAGGTATTCCGCCTGAAGCCATGACTATGGGGGCAATTGGTCTGCTTGCTTTAATTGCCAATGTCACTGCGGCAGTGATTTTATATGCCTTTCGTGATGGTGATTCAAATATGCAGTCGGTCTGGCTGTGTAGCCGTAATGATGCCATTGGTAATGTCGCGGTGATTTTGGCTGCCGTCGGTGTGTTTGGTACAGGGAGCATGTGGCCTGATATTGTCGTCGCTTTAATTATGGCAAGTTTAGGTTTAACAGCAGGATATCAAGTCATTCAAAAATCTTTACAAGAGCGCAAAGAGAATAAGCCTTTTGTACATGCATCTGAGTAATTAAAGGAAAAAGTCAAAAAAACCGAGCTACTAAGCCCGGTTTTTTATATTCAGGGAATCTTATTTTTCAACGAATGCACGTTCAATTACGTAGTCGCCTAGAACACCCATACGTGGAGATTCTTTTAGACCATGCTGATCAAGAAGAGCAGCTACGTCGTCCAGGAATGCCGGGCTACCGCAAAGCATGGCACGGTCAGTTTCCGGGTTGAAACGTGGCAGACCGATTTTTTCGAACAATTGACCAGATTCAATGGCAGTGGTTACACGACCTTGAGTATGGAACTCTTCACGAGTTACAGTTGGGTAATACACTAATTTTTCTTTAGCACCTAACTCACCAAAGAATTCATGGTTTGGAATTTCGTTGAGAATCAAATCTTGGTAAGCCAATTCTGAGATAAAACGTGTACCGTGAACCACGATGATTTTTTCGAAACGTTCGTAAGTTTCAGGGTCACGAATCACAGACAGGAATGGAGCAAGACCAGTACCAGAAGAAAGAAGGTACAAGTTTTTACCCGGGTTCAAATCGTCCAGAACCAAAGTACCTGTAGGTTTTTTAGAAACCAGAATTTCGTCACCCACTTTTACTTTTTGCAGAATAGAAGTTAAAGGACCATCTGGAACTTTAATAGAGAAAAACTCGAGTTCTTCTTCGTAGTTAGCACTTGCAATTGAATAAGCGCGCATTAAAGGCTTACCATTCACTTCAAGACCGATCATCACAAATTGTCCGTTTTTAAAACGCAATGCAGTGTCACGAGTGGTTTTAAAAGAGAATAAAGTGTCATTCCAGTGGTGGACGTGAGTAATCTTTTCGACGTTGAAAGCAGCCATTAAAGGTCTCAATAAGTTATCAAATTAGAACAGCTTACTATTCTAATCTAAAAACATTCTCGATAAACTGAATATATTTAATTGAACTTATCAGAAAAAGTGATTATGACTGAGCTTAAAATGCCAATAATCGGGTATATGAGATCGCCCTATAAAGAAAAATTTGGCATTCCACGCCAACCCAATCTGGTACAGGTTGAGTCCTATATTGAGATGGTTGAACCTTATAATGATTTGTCAGCTTTTGAAGGGATTGAGGAATTTAGTCATCTCTGGCTGTTGTGGCAGTTTCATGAAAATAAAAATCAGAAAGAAAGTCAAAAGTTTAGACCACAAGTGCGTCCGCCGCGCCTAGGGGGAAATACAAAAATCGGGGTATTTGCAACACGCAGTATGTACCGTCCATCACCGATAGGTCTATCCGTTGTCCAGCTGAAAACAGTGAAAAAAGTTGGCAAGTCTGTACATGTGTATGTGACAGGGAGCGATCTTCTGGATGGCACACCGATTGTCGATATTAAACCTTATATCCAATATTCAGATGCTGTGGTTACGGCGCAAAGTGGTTATGCACAGGATGAACCTGAACGACATTCTGTGATCTGGACAGAAAATGCCGAACAGCAAAAGCAAGATTTAATGAAAGGCCACAGGTTAAATAGTCAAATTGTGAATGAACTGGAACAGGTTTTATCGCTCGATCCAAGGCCGGCTTATCAAAATGATGCGGAGCGGATTTATAAAATGAAGTTTGCTGATTTTGATATCAGTTTCAGGGTGGACTTGGATGGCATTACAGTCATAGAAATTGTTGAACTTTCAGCTTAATGTTGTACCAGCCACCAAAGTACACCGATCAAAACAGCCATATGCAGAATTTGTATAGGTGCAAAATAAAGTGCAAATTTTAATCCTCCGCTTATGGCTGCATTAATGCATTTAGAAACGGCATGAGCACCCAGACCTAACATCATTGCATAGAGCAAGCTGGCATTTGTCGGTTCACCCTGAATCACTACAGCGGCTGCAGCGGCATGAATTTCAAACAGTGAAGCCAGCAGTGTACCTGCAATTAATCCGGAATCACCCAGTAAGAGTTCTAGGCCATGTACACCGGCCTGAATGACCGTTAATGTCCCTGCAATAATGGCTGCTTCTTTTAGACTGAACATGGCACTATCTACAGGTTCTGTTTCTTCGACAGGCCCTGCTTTACGTAAAAGCCAGTAAGCGCACAGTGCTAAAATGCTGATGGCAATGAGCGAGGGAAATATCAGCAGCTTTAGCCAGATTAAGGAGACTCCTCCTACCACAATCAATAAAAGTACCAAAGTGGATATACATGACATCAGTGCTGCACCGGCATTGGATCGGGCATCGGCTTCTTCATTGCGTACTTGTATACCTAAATGTGCAATCATTGCTGTACTGGAAACAAATCCGGAAGCAATTGCAGAAAGTATGAGAGCTTTCTTACTTGAAAGTAAACGTTTGGCAATATGTGCCAATGCTTGTACGACAAGAATCAGGGTGAGCAGTTTTAAAATAATATGCGGATTAAGCACGTTGCCCCATAAAGGCGTATCAGGGGTCAGCGGTAAAGCGATTAAAATTAGGGCCAGTAAAAATACACCATCTTTAAGTTCTGCCCCGGTAATCCATTTTCCAGCAATCCCGTGCATGGACTGTTTCATCATTAAAATGAAGGTCAGTATCACAGAGAGACTGGCAGCCAGCGTAATATTCCACACACACAGCGCACCAATGAAATAAGTCATGACAAAAGCCAGTTCGGTGGTAACCCCGGGATCTTGCAGCTGGTTTTTAAGGGAGAAAATACCGATACCGCCAACAATCAGTGCACCAATCACGCCAAAGATATCGCCAAAAGCAAAACACAAGGCTCCCAGTAGAGCGCAGATTGCGAATGAGCGAACCCCGGCAAAGCTATGCTGATTTTCACGTTGCTTGCTACGTTCACGTTCCAGACCAATCAGCAAGCCACAGCCCAATGCTGCTGCCATAATCATCAGCAAGGCTTGAAATGATGTACTTTGAAGGGGCAGATTCAGCATATTATTCACAGTGAAAATCCAGTTATCGGGTTATGCATATTCAGCTGCTGAATTAAACAGCATATTCGGCATTATTGGCTATAAATGTCCGAAAGTAAAAGCATAATGCTGATGAAAAACAGCTATAGTTTATTTTGCAGTAAACGGTTATATAAATCAGTTTAGAAAAAGATATGGGGATATCTTTTTCTAACAACGGACTGAAGCGAGATGATCTTTAGTTTGTTATAGTGTGTGAATGTTTTGGGGCATATAATAATGAAGTTTAATTTTGAAATGGATACATCTTGGTGTCTGGAACAACTACAAAAAGATGGACGTATTACCGAACGTAACAAGCTACTGATCCAAACTACACACCGTCAACGTGAGCAACTGAAATGGCATCCCTTGCAGTGGATCGCACATTTTAATCTGGTCGATCAGGCGCATCCACAATCGACCTTAACCTTAAACCGCTTGTGCCAGTGGATTGCAGACAAAGCCAATATTCCTTTTTATATTATTGATCCCTTGAAGGCCGATGTTGGTGCTTTGACCAATATCATGTCGCAAGAATTTGCGGTGCGTAATAAAATTCTGGCCGTCGAAATTCAGCCGGACAAAGTCCTGATAGCCACCGATCAACCGTTTAAAACGGAATGGGTGGCCAATCTTGAACATAGTATTGCCCCGAAAAAAATTCAGCGTGTACTGCTCAGCCCTGATCAATTACAGCGCTATCTGGTGGAATATTATCAGGTGAGCCGGGCGGTTAATTCATCGCAAAAAAACAGTGCTTATGACCGTGATAACAAAGGCGTAGAAGCACTATTGCAACTGGGCGATACGCAAAACCCGGATGCCAATGACCAACATATTGTCAAGCTGGTGGATTGGGTGTTGCAGTTTGCCTTTGAACAGGGTGCCAGTGATATTCATCTGGAACCCCGTAAAGATACCGGCAAGGTGCGTTTCCGTATTGATGGGGTATTGCATACCATTTATAAAATGCCGGCCAATACCCTGACCGCCGTGATTTCGCGCATTAAAATTTTAGGCCGCATGAATGTGGCGGAAAAACGCAAACCGCAAGATGGCCGTTTAAAAACCCGTACGCCTAAAGGACAGGAAACTGAGTTACGTCTATCCACCTTGCCGACGGCCTTTGGCGAAAAAATGGTGATGCGTATTTTTGACCCGGAAGTGTTGGTACGCAGTTTTCAGCAGCTCGGTTTTGAAGGCGGGTTACTGAATGATTGGCAGGCTTTAACTGCACACAGTCATGGCATTATTTTAGTCACGGGTCCGACCGGTTCAGGCAAAACTACCACACTGTATTCGTCACTCAAACAGCTGGCGACTGAAGAAGTCAATGTTTGCACCATTGAAGATCCGATCGAGATGCTGGAACCGAGCTTTAACCAGATGCAGGTGAATCAGGGGATTGATTTAAGTTTTGCCGACGGTGTGCGTGCGCTGATGCGTCAAGACCCGGATATCATTATGGTCGGCGAGATTCGTGATCAGGATACCGCCAATATGGCGATTCAGGCCGCATTAACCGGTCACCTGGTGTTATCCACCTTGCATACCAATGATGCACCATCCAGTCTGACCCGACTGCATGATTTAGGGGTACAGCCCTTTTTAACTTCAGCCACGATTTTAGGTGTACTGGCACAGCGTCTGGTACGTAAACTTTGCCCGCATTGCAAACAGGAAACCTTTATTAATGAACAGGAATGGAAGCATTTAACCTTTGATTATGTACTGGAAATGCCAAACTTCGTATTTCAGGCGGTGGGTTGTGAAGAATGTCGCCATACCGGCTATAAAGGACGTGTCGGCATTTATGAGTTTATGCCTTTAAGCCTTGCGACCAAACAGCTGATTGGTGCAGATGCGACTTTAAACCAGCTCCGTGATCAGGCGAAAAAAGAAGGGATTGAGCCGTTACGTATCGCGGGGGCGCGCAAAGTGCTGGCAGGGATGACCACGCTGGAAGAGGTGTTACGCGTTGTTCCACTGAATTGAAATACTGTTTGAAAATGAAGCTATCTTAAGATTCACCTCATCTTGATTTGTTTTAATCATGCTATTGAAATGAGCAACAACTTAATGAGGGTTTGAGCATGAACATGATTTCTAAAATAGCTTTAATGACTGCTTTGGTCGGTGCAACAACATTCGCCGTGGCAAATACTACCGTAAATCAAGCTGCAATTGCACCACAAAAAGCCACTACGGTTAAACAGGCTTTAACTTTAAAAGATGACAGTAAGGTACAGCTTAAAGGCTATGTGGTAAAAGCAGTCGGGGATGAAAAATACCAGTTTCGTGATAATACCGGCACCATGACCGTCGAGATTGACGATGAGTTATGGCAAGGTAAACCCGTAAATGCCAAAATGCCAGTGACCATCATCGGTGAAGTTGACATCGATTACAAACCGGCTAAACGTGTTGAAATTGATGTGGATGCCATCCGTTTTTAAGTGATGCCATGATAGATCAAGATGTAAGAGATTCTTCCTGATTTCTCCCCAAAACCACATGCATGTCATGTGGTTTTTTTGCAATCATGTGGTTTAAAAAACTGTTATCTTAAACAAAAACATATCCAGACATGAGAACAAGACATGCGAATCTTACTGGCAGAGGATGATGCTTCCCAAGCAGAAAGCATCAAAACATGGTTGGAAATGGATGGCTACAATATTGACTGGGTGGAACGTGGCGATCATGCCATTTTAGCCATTGAACAGCATCAATATGACTGTATTCTGCTCGATCGTGGGCTACCCAAAGCCAGTGGCGATGACATTCTTAAAGCTCTACGTGCGCATCAGCAACAAACCCCTGTGATTTTTATTACCGCGCGGGACAGTATTCATGACCGTGTTGAAGGGCTGGATTTGGGTGCCAATGATTATCTGGTTAAGCCTTTTAGCCTGGAAGAACTTTCTGCGCGTGTACGTTCGCAATTACGCCAGCATCAAAGCAGTGCCGGACAATATCTGCGCTATGCAAATTTAGTCCTCGATCCACAGGCCAAAACGCTTATTCAGGATGGAAAGACCGTCAATTTAACCGCCAAAGAGTTTCAGATTTTACATAAACTAATGCAAAAGCCGGAGCATGTAATTACCCGTGAACAGCTGGAAGAATCACTTTATGCTTGGGGCGATGAAATAGAAAGCAATGCCATAGAAGTGTTTATCTATCAATTGCGTAAAAAGATTGGCAGCCAGTATATCAAGACCCTTCGTGGTTTGGGCTATCGCATGAGTCAGGGTTAGTATGTCAAAAGCCATTTCTCTACAAACCAGGTTAATCAAGACCTCATTATTCAGTTCCATGTTGGCTGGGGTTTTGGCCTTGCTGCTTTTTGTGGGGATTTCCCTGTACCAGACCATGCAGGTACAAGACCAGATCATGGATGAAATTGCAGATATGCTGTTGATTTCAGATGTAAGTACGAGTTCAGGACAACAGGTCGATGAACTCAGTGATGAATTTGACATTCAATACCAGTTAAAAGATCAGCAACAGGTGCTGAGCGAATCAGAAAATTTCCATTTGGACCATCTGTCTTCAACGTTCAAAAATAATGCCGATGAAGGTTATGATCTGATTTGGCACGATCAGCAGTTGTGGCGTATCTACACCTCGCAAAATCCTGAACTGAATACTTCGGTATTGCTATTGCAGCCGATGGGAGAGCGCTTTAAAGCTTTGGCTCAAAATGTCATGGGCTATGGCCTGATTTTAATTGTGCTCTGGTTCATTCAGTGGCTGATTTTACATTTTGCCGTGAAACGCCAATTTAAAGTCATTCATCAACTGTCCAGAGAAATTTCAGCTAAAAGTGCGGATGATCTCGCACCGATTCAGCAGCAAGTACCCGAGTTAAAAGAATTACAGCCGATGGTATGGCAGCTGAACCAGTTATTACAGCGGCTTGAACAATCTCTGGTGGCAGAACAGCGTTTTACTGCAGATGCTTCGCATGAATTACGTTCGCCCTTATCGGCTATTCAAATGCGTTTGCAGGTACTGAAACGTAAATATCCGGAACTCGACCAAGACTTGGCGAGTATTCAAAATGATGTCAACCGTGGTACACAGGTGTTAGAAAACTTGCTGTTACTGGCACGACTGGACCCGGCCCATACGGGTCAACTGCCCAAGTCTGAAATGGATATGAACAGGGTGATCAATGAGGTCTTGCAAGCCTTACAGCCCTTTGCAGCCGAGAAAAATATTCAAATCCAGACACAATTCGCCGAAAATCTAGTGATTACTGGCAATGACAAACTCATTTTCAGTTGCCTGCGCAATCTGCTTGACAATGCCATCCGTTATGCTGGGCAAAATGGTCATGTATGGATTGAGATGCAGCACAAGCAATCATACATCAGCATCGTGATTGAAGATGATGGACAAGCTGTGACAGAAGATGTTTTAGAACGACTGGGTGAGCGCTTTTATCGGGCATTGGGTACCAAGACACAAGGTTCAGGACTGGGGCTGTCGATTTGTAAAAAGATTATTGAATTACATACCGGTGAAATTCATTTTTCTCGATCAGTACATGGTGGATTAAAAGTTGAGCTGCAATTTCCGGTGCATATCCAGCGTTAAAAAGCAGTATGTTTGCGATCATACTGCTTGTTTCCACGTTTATTATTGTTGAGTGAATTATTTTTATTTGGTCAGAATAAGACGATTGTTACGGGTTAAACGTAGACGGTATTCTTCTCCGGCATGCATAATCCTGATTTCTCGTCCCAGAGCAAACAGGTTGTTCGAGTGCAGCATGGGAAGTGAGTGAGCTGTATCGTTATTACGGGTAAATAGGCTAAATGGTGCGTTCATTCCGTCGATTCCGTGGTAGGTATTAAATTATTTAAATGATAATCATTATCAAATAATTCTGTCAATTAATTATTTAAGATTTTATAAAAAACTTAAATTTGCTTACACTCTGTAATATTTTCATGCCGAGGAACAGGGAATGTTTAAACCCATCATTGATGTTGCCATTGCAATTTTACTCCATCAGAACAATGTGCTGGTCGGCTGGCGTGAAGCGAAACAGCATCAGGGCAATAAACATGAATTTCCGGGAGGAAAAGTGGAGGAGGGTGAAACGCCTTTGGCGGCATGCCGCCGTGAAATTTATGAAGAAGTGGGAATTGGTCTGCATGAATGGCATGCCTTTGATGTGATTGTTCATGAATATGATGATGTAATCGTCAAGCTGCATTTATTTCATGCCGTTGTACCGACTGCTTTATTGAATGAAATTCAACAGCCGTGGAGCTGGTACAGCCGTGAAGAATTGTTGAATCTAAATTTCCCTAAAGCCAATTTAGCCATAATTCAGCGCCTGTATTGGCCCCATCAGATTAAAATTTCAGCGCAGCTGGATGATTTGGCACAGTTAAAACAGGATCAGTTGTTATATTGGCGTGTCGAGGGAACTCAGCAGCAGCTCACGGAACTGGCTAAGCGCAGTGTGGAGCATTTATCTCAGCTGATTGTCAATGTTGATATTTTTGAACAATTAAACTTGATTCAACAGCAAGCCATTTCCGCCATTCATTTAAAACAGCCACAACTGATGGCATTAAAGCCGGGTGATTTGCAGATCGGTAAACGTTACATTGCGGCATGTCATGATTTGGCTTCAATGCAACAGGCGCAAAACATCGGTTGTGATGCAATCTTGCTGAGTCCGGTTCTGCCTACAGCCACCCATCCAGAAGCTGTAGCATTGGGATGGGAACAGTTCAAGTGCTGGGTTTCACAGGTCGATATACCGGTTTTTGCCTTGGGCGGCATGCAGGCGGGTGATCTTGCCATTGCTAAAGAGCAGGGTGGCTATGGCATTGCCGGAATGAGATTTTTATAAAACAAAGACAGAGGATGTATTGAGACGATCGGTTCAATATCTCCTCAAGTTTATAAGCCTTGCAGGGCTTTTTGCGCTTGTTGAATGGTTTTTTGATCTTTTTGCTGTTGTGCAGCTTTTAAAATGACCTGCCAAAGCTGTTTCTTCATCGCATTGGTTTGTGCATAACTAAGCCCGCGTTGTGCCAAAGCTTGAGCATTTGCTGGCCGATTCTTTTTATTGGCAATCAGGGCCAGATACAAGAAGGTTTCAGCGGATTGCGGCGCAAGGCGTTGAGCTTGCAATGCCGCAGCTTCAGCTTCATTCCATTGCCCTTGCTTATAGGCGAGTTGAGTTTTTTGCATGAGCTTTTGAAATACAGGTAGCTGGCGGCCATCATCAAACTGCTGTTTGCTCTGTTGTTCAGGAACAATCACCTGCATCTTTTTACGTTGAATTTCTTCACGTTCATAAGGGGTAATGACCACGCCTGCAGGGGTTTTAATGTCCCGCTTTTCTGTCTGGGCAGGTCTTGGTGGCTGTTTGCTCTCGGGAGCAGGCAGGTTTTGACAGCCCGCCAAAGCGATCAAGCTCAGAATAATCAGCCCGTGTTTATGCCGTTTAGATTGCCTGTTCATGCTCAATTATCACCCTTAATTGTTATAACTACCGCTTGAAATGACCTGATTGGTAGAACCATCGTTCTGGGTTTCAGTCTCACTTTCACGAATATAGTTACCAATACTATCGTTTTGATCTACGGGTGTCTGATTGTTTTCAGTATTAGGTGTGTCAGCAGGTTCTACCTGATAATGCGGTATACCACAACCGGTGGCCTGACGT
Organism: Acinetobacter sp. YH12201; assembly: GCF_013418145.1. Lineage (NCBI taxonomy): Bacteria > Pseudomonadati > Pseudomonadota > Gammaproteobacteria > Moraxellales > Moraxellaceae > Acinetobacter > Acinetobacter sp. YH12201. The sequence continues at coordinate 28,405 of NZ_VPCP01000019.1, forward strand.
GGCATGTTACTGCGTAGTAAGGGAATGTACATCGCACCTTCACAGCCTTGTGCGGATAGATGACCCGTCGAACGATCAATCCATTGCCATTGCACACTGTCAGTTTGACGCAAGTTAACCGGTTTTTGACGCAACTGTTTCATGACATTAATCCAGACCGGAAGTGCACCTGAAGAACCGGTTAGACCAGTCACCTTGTTATTATCCAGACCCAGCCAGACTACGCTGAGATAATTGCCTGAATAGCCTGCAAACCATGAGTCACGGGTATCATTGGTGGTACCTGATTTGCCTGCCAGTTTCAAGTCGGCAGGGAAAGCGCTATAAGCGGCACGCCCCGTACCTGAGCTCATCACTTGTTGTAGGCCATAGTTTAAGATATAAGCTGCAGAAGCATCGATGGTTTGTTGTGGCGTCAGACCATAACGATCGAGCAGGCGTCCATTGGAATCGACCACTGAGCGAATGGACTTGATAGGATATTTGAAACCGCCGGTTGCAAAATTGCCGTAAATACTCATCACTTCCATCGGTGACATATCAATTGCACCCAGGAAGATCGACGGATAGTTTGGAATATTGGCAGTCACGCCAAATTTTTTCAGATGATTGCTAAAGGTGGAAATACCAAATTCCTGACCCAAACGTACTGCCGCGAGGTTATAGGAGTTTGCCAGGGCTTCTGACATTGGAATAACACCGTGTGCACCACCACTGTAATTCCTAGGCGTCCAGTTTTTACCTTCACTTAAGATGCTGATGGCACTATCTTCAATGGGACTGGCCCAATTATAGCGTCCAGACTCGATTGCACTTAAGTAAATGACCGGTTTAAGCAAGGAACCGACCTGACGTTTTGCATCCAGCGCACGGTTAAAGCCAGTAAAGTCCTGAGTCGAACCTAAAGCGGCAACCAGTTCGCCATTTTCAGGATGAGAGATTAAAACAGCACCTTGCAAATCTTTTAAACGTTGCGGGTTGGCATTGGCCAAATTGGAAACAGATGCTTTAAATGCTTCCTGTACCTTGGTTTGGGCAATCGGGTCCAGCGTGGTAAAGATTTTTAACCCTTGATTGGTCAGGTCGCCTTCCTGATATTCGGTGCGTAGCTGTCGACGTACAATATCCATGAAATCCGGGAAGCGGGCAGGTCCCAAAGTAGGTTTTGCAATGACATTTAATGGTCGTGCAACTTCTCGTTCATACTGTTCTTGGGTCAGATACCCCATCACCAGCATGTTGTGTAACACGATATCGCGACGTTTTTTTGCACCTTCCGGATTTTTCCATGGATTAAACAGGGACGGTCCTTGTACCAGACCGACTAAATAAGCCTGCTGGGCAATATTCAGTTCACGTAGCGGTAAGCCAAAATAAAACTGTGAAGCCAGACCATAGCCATTAATTGAATAATTGCCATTTTGCCCCAGATTCACTTCATTTAAATACGCTTCCAGAATTTCATCTTTGTCATAATGAAGCTCAATCAGCATGGCCATCAGCGCTTCATTGACTTTACGTTTTAAGGTTCTTTCCGGACTTAAATAGAAATTCTTCACCAGCTGCTGGGTCAGGGTAGAACCGCCCTGACGTTTGCCACCAGTGAGATTGCTGACTACAGCACGCGCTGTACCACGAACCGATATGCCATGATGATGATAAAAATTACGGTCTTCTGTTGAGATCAGGGCTTCAATGAGCGGTTTAGGCACATTATTAAGCTTAATCAGCACACGGTCTTCATTATGTTGCGGATAAATTCCGCCAATCAGTAAGGGTTCTAAACGTGCAATGCCGGTAGAAGAAGGTTTGGTTGCACTGACTTCACCAATCTGATTATCATTAAAGGTAACTTTTAACACCTGCTCAGGTTCAACGCTGTCACCAAAGTCGAAGCCGCGGGTATGCACATAGATTGCATCACCGGAGCTTACATAATTGCCGGATTGGGCATAGCTATCAGAACTTTTATAGCCCAGCAGTTTGAGTTCCTGAGAGAAGTCTGTCTGGTTGACCGGCGCATTGCTATAAATTTCCAAAGGACGGGCAAAAACTTTTGCCGGAATGTCCCAGCGTTGACCTTCAAATTTATTGCGTACAATATTATCCATTCGGATTAAATAGATACTAAAAGCTAAGAAGATGCCAATGACTAATATTGAGAAAATAAGGGCCACTAAACCGATACCGCGTTCAGACTTCATCAATGATTATAAGATCCAAATAAATTGTGCTAATCATGCGAAGCTTTTCATTTTTTTGCAATAATTAATCTGTGAATGAAGATAAAATATAACAATAAACCGCACAAAATATTTGTAATGAGTCTTTGATTTTATAAAAGATATTATTTTTAGTATTCAAACCGTATTTGCAAATAAATATGTTCATATTAAAGCAAGTGAACAGCACTATACCTCTGAGTTATTCTACTTAAAGCAATTTTGTAAACCGGGTGGCTTTTAGCATAAAAAATCAGGTTGATTATGGCTTTAAGTTCATGCAAGGCGAACAGATCTGAATTACTGGCTAAAATCAGGTTTAGTTTTTGAAATCACTGGATGGTCAATGCAATCTGAACTTAAAGCTTTTTAAAATGAACAGGGTTAATGCTATGATAGGCAGGAATCGTAGCGGAGCGATGACCTAGGTGCAAATTTCACATAAAACTTTTCGTAACATTGGACTAATAGGACGTCCAGATAAATCCTCCGTCGTGGAAACTTTAAGTCTTATTCATGACCATCTTTTAAGTTTGGGTTTACATCCTGTTTTTGATTCGGAAACAGCAGCCCTCGTCCCTTATAGCAATACGCAAACGGTAAGCCGCAGTTTACTGGGTGAAGTGGTGGATTTGGTCATTGTGGTCGGTGGTGACGGTTCTTTGCTGCATGCCGCACGAGCCCTGGTCAGACATAATACCCCTGTCATTGGGGTCAACCGTGGGCGTTTGGGCTTTTTAACCGATATCAAGCCGACTGAGGTTATTTTTAAGCTGGATCAGGTGCTTAAAGGCGAATTTCAGCTCGACCGCCGTTTCTTGCTGGAAATGGAAATCCGCTCCAAAGGTGAAAGCATTTATGATGCGATTGCCTTGAATGATGTGGTTTTACATTCCGGCAAGTCGGTTCATATGATTGACTTTGAACTGAATATTGACGGTCAATATGTCTATCGTCAGCATAGTGACGGTTTGATTGTTTCGACGCCTACCGGCTCTACCGCTTATGCACTTTCTGGTGGTGGACCGATTGTCCATCCGAGTATGGATGCCATCTCTTTGGTGCCGATGCACCCGCATACTTTGTCTTCACGCCCGATTGTGGTCGGTGGACATAGTGAAATTAAGATTATCATTCGTGAAAACCGTGTTTTACCGATGGTCAGTGCCGATGGTCAACACAGCGTTTCACTCAGTGTCGGGGATAGCTTGCATATCCGCAAACATCCATTTAAATTGAATTTACTTCATCCACCCGGTTATGATTTTTATATTGCTTGTCGTACCAAGCTGGGCTGGAACCAAGATTTTGACTCTTTACAACAGCAGGATTAAATGATGAATATTGAACAAATGCTGGCCGTACTCGATCCTGAAATTGTTGCGCGTTTAAAGACAGCAGTGGAAATTGGTAAATGGCCGAATGGCGTAGCACTTACTCAAGAGCAGCGTCAAATCTGTATGCAAGCGGTTTATGCTTGGGAAATAAAAAATTTACCTGAGACTGAACGCAGTGGCTATATTGACCGCGGTACCAAAGAAGAAGATGAACACTGCGATTCACATGACCCGCAGCAAGACGAAGAATTCAAGCCGATTCGTTTTGTTTAAATATTTATTTGTAATAAAAAAGACACTGCGGTGTCTTTTTTATATTTTAATTTTTTGAAAGGCGCGATTGTATCTTCCCGATAAACCTCAATTTATAGAAGCTCATTCTGTTACTTTGGATAAGCCCAAAGTAACCAAAGGCATTGCCATTCGCAAAACTCGATTAATAGTGTCATGGGATGAATGTTTCGCAGAACCATTTTTATCAAATGAAGTCCTGCCTCGAACAGTTGCGAATGGCTTTGTCACGTATCCAATACTCTGCATCAAATTAGATTTTAGACTTACGATTTAGCCATAGCTCTTTTGCTTTTAATATCGCCTCTTCATAAGAAGCACAAGCTCCCATCGTGTATAAAGCAATTGCCATGGTTTCAGTGACAGCAATTTCGCCATATTCATGATCTTGCTTGCCTTCCCAAACCGCTTTAAAAACTGCTAAATCCAGTTCTTCTTCAACAGGACTACGGTTTTCAGTTAATTTCGGTAATTCATGTTCGTACAGCTCGCCATTTTTAATCCCACAGATTAAGGTTTTAGCATCCGGATTCCGTTCAAATTCACCACCTTCGCCTTTAATCACTGCACTATTTTGATAGCCCAGTTTAAATGCCGCCTGCTGGTGTGAAGTACGATAAGCCGGATGGAAAATAGCCTGCACTGTAGCTTTGGCATTAAAAGGATTAATTAAACGGGCTAAAGTATGAATAGGTGAGCGCAAGCCCATCACATTACGTAAAGAAATTAGATCGCTCAAAATAGGTGAAATCGCTGCTAAGGGCATATAAGCAAAATTGCGTTGCTGTAACTGCTGTTCCACCTCGCTGTCATTCTGGCAAATTGGATAACCCAGATATTCCAGAACCTGTTCGGTATAAAGGCGATTAATGGTATGTCCAGATGCGCCATGCATCACGACTTTATAGCCGTGTTGTGCCAGGGTCAGCGCTGCCAATAAGAACCAGGGATAATGTTTGCGTTTGCCAGCATAAGATGACCAGTCCAGATCCACATCTAAAGCTTTAAAACTGAGCTGATCACGGGTGGCTTGTACAAAACCGGCCAGCTCATCGACAGACTCTTCTTTAACACGCAGTAGCATGAGGAAAGCCCCCAGTTGAACATCCAAAACCTCATTTTTCAGGATCATGCTGAATGCCTGATAGGCTTCGTCAAAAGTCAGCGAACGGGCACCGTTTTTTCCTTTGCCTATAATACGGACATATTGTGCGAAAGGATGTTCAGCATCTTTGTAGATATTTCTTTTGGTTTGCATAAGGAGTATTTCTTGGCAAAGGAAAATAGGATGGATAATAGTTTATAAAGATAAGGTAAATATTTCAGCCTAATTTAAATAAAAGTAACTTTAGTTATTTCGACTAATGTCTAATGAGTAGCGATGGTATTTTAAACAAACTTAACAATATAGACCGCATCAACAAATAAAAATTAGGTAAAATTTAACATTAGGTAAAATTATGTAGATTTGCTTATCAGCATGTGTGACCGAATAGGTGGATTTTTTATAAATTCAATTCATTCATGATGATAAGTTTATGATTTTTTTATATCCCAGTATTTGAGCTTACTCAATACTTTTTGTATGTTCTTTTGTGATGAATACAAAAGGATTAAAGGCTGTGTATTCGTAAGAATAGGCAAAAACTGAATATTTCTAGTGCTGGAAATATCTAAAGAAGTAATGTTATGGCTAAAAAACCAATTTATAAGTCACTGTATTTTCAGGTGATTGTTGCCATCATTTTAGGTGTGATTGTTGGTCATTTTTACCCAAGTTCATCTGTAATCGTTGACGGCGTTAAGCAAAGTGTTCCAGGCTTGGGCGAGCAATTAAAACCATTAGGTGATGCTTTCATTAAGCTCATTAAAATGATTATTGCACCGGTGATTTTCTGTACTGTGGTTAGTGGTATCGCAGGTATGGAAAGCATGAAATCTGTGGGTAAAACAGGTGGTATCGCGCTGCTTTATTTTGAGGTTGTCTCAACACTAGCATTAATTATCGGTTTGCTGGTGATCAATATTGCAAAACCGGGTGTAGGCATGAACATTGATCCTGCATCTTTAGATACTTCAGGTATCGCCAAGTATGTGGAATCCGGTGCATCTCAATCGACCGTTGATTTCTTTATGAACATCATCCCGAATACGGTGGTGGGTGCCTTTGCCGAAGGTGAAATTCTTCAAGTCCTTTTATTTGCATTGCTGTTTGGTTTTGCGTTACATAAATTGGGCGATGCAGGTAAACCGGTCCTTAAATTCATCGATCAAATTTCGCATGTATTCTTCAATATCGTAAACATGATCATGAAACTTGCACCGATCGGTGCGTTCGGTGCGATGGCATTTACGATTGGTAAATATGGTATTGGTTCACTTGCTCAGTTAGCTCAACTCATCATCTGTTTCTATATTACCTGTTTGCTGTTTATCTTCATTGTATTGGGTAGTATTGCGCGTTTCAGTGGTTTTAGTATCCTGAAATTGATTCGTATGATTCGTGAAGAACTCTTGATTGTCCTGGGGACATCATCTTCTGAATCCGTACTTCCACGCATGTTGAAAAAACTGGAAATTGTCGGGTGTGAAAAGTCAGTTGTGGGTCTGGTGATTCCTACCGGTTATTCATTTAACCTAGATGGTACTTCAATCTATTTAACCATGGCTGCAATCTTCATTGCACAGGCAACTAATACTCAGCTTGATTTAGCACATGAAATTACACTTTTAGCGGTGTTGTTGATCTCTTCTAAAGGTGCGGCAGGTGTAACAGGTTCTGGTTTTATTGTCATGGCGGCAACATTGTCTGCTGTAGGAAATATCCCTGTCGCAGGTCTGGCATTGATTCTGGGTATTGACCGTTTCATGTCAGAAGCACGTGCCTTGACCAATCTTGTGGGTAACTCATTGGCAACGATTGTCGTTGCCAAATGGGTCGGTCAATTAGATACAGTTAAATTAAATGAGGCATTAAACAATCCTGAAATGGTTGACCAAAAAATGCAGGAAGAAGCGGCTCAAACACACGCTTAATCGATGCAGATTTAAAAAGGAAGTTACGGCTTCCTTTTTTATTGACCCTAAGGTCATAAAATATAAAGCCTATACGACATGACAGATATCTATAAAGTGGATAGCATGAGAAAGGGACAGAACTACAACAACTCAATATAAGGATGCCGTATGTTGGCTTATGATGCTGATTTAGAATTATTCCGCGACAATTTCAAACGCTTTATGAATGAGCATATTGCTCCACATTATGAACAATGGGAACAGGAAGGCATTATGCCGCGTTCAGTCTGGAACTTGCTGGGTGAAAACGGTTTCCTGTGCGTGGATGTTCCTGAAGAATATGGCGGTTATGGCGTGCCAACCCATTATTCACTGATGCTGGTAGAAGAATCTGCACGTGCCGGATTTAGTGCACTATCCACCGGTATTTCCTGCCACTCTGAAATAGCAGCACCTTATATTTTGCATATTGGGACAGAAGAACAAAAGCAGTACTGGTTACCCAAAATGGTGACGGGTGAAGTGGTAGGGGCGATTGGCATGACGGAGCCGGGTGCCGGTTCAGACTTGCAGGCGATGCGCACCAATGCCATCCTGCAGGGAGATCACTATCTGCTCAATGGTTCCAAAACTTTTATCTCGAATGGTCAACATGCTGACCTGGTGGTTTTGGCAGCAAAAACTGATCCGCAAGCCCGTGCAAAAGGCGTGTCGTTATTGCTTTTAGATACACACCTGGAAGGCTTTAAAAAGGGCACCAACCTCAACAAGATTGGTTTGCATTCACAAGATACTTCTGAACTGTTCTTCGATAATATCAAGGTGCCTAAAGATCAGCTGCTGGGTCAGCCAGGACAAGGTTTTGCCTATTTAATGCAGGAATTACCACGTGAGCGCACCGCGATTGCTGCAACAGCCATTGGTGCTATTCGTGGTTCAATTGATGTCACCATTGCTTATGTCAAAGAACGACAAGCCTTTGGTCAGCCAATTAGCCAGTTCCAGAATACCCGTTTTGTTTTGGCTCAGGCGAAAATTGAGGAACAGGCGACTGCTGCTTTTTATAACCAGAACGTTGAGTTATATATGCAGGGTAAACTGGATGTGGAAACGGCAGCAGCTTTAAAAAGTTTCGCAACCGACATGCAGATGAAAATAGCGGATAAGCTGTTACAGCTGTTTGGTGGCTATGGCTATATGACAGAATATCCAATTTCACGTTTCTTTGTGGATGCCCGTATTCAGCGAATTTACGGCGGAACCAATGAAATTATGAAAGAGATTGTAGCACGTAGCTTATTGGGGCGTTAATTCATGAATAAGACGCTACAATAAAAAAAGAGCTGAATAAATAGAGAGGCACCCTAAAAGCTGGACACCAGGTCTGACTTTGCAGGGTGCTTTTTATTGATTCAAAACCATTAAGCTTTCTTCTATAAACGCAGGTAAATCATCAGGAGAGCGTGATGAGATATACAGATTATTATCGTTGACCACACCAACATCATAATAGACTGCGCCGGCATTAATCAGATCCTTGGCAACCGTTTTAATGGTGGTCATTAAGCGGCCTTTGACGACTTTGGCTGTAATCAGTAACTGCGGACCATAACAAATGCTCAAAATGGGTTTTTCTGCATGGGCAAATTTACGCACAAAATCCACGAAGCGGTCATCGCCACGGAGCCGGTCTGGAGAATAACCGCCAGGAATGAGCAAAGCATCAAAATCATGCACGGTGACATCATCTATACTTTGGTCAATGGTGACGGCTGATTTTCGCTTATGACCATAGACAATATTGCCTGCTTTGTTTTCAATATTTAAAATACTATGCCGTGCTGCACGAAAGGCTTGCACAGGTTCAGAATATTCGACATCTTCAAAATCATGGGTCACTAGCACGGCGATTCTTTTGGACATTATTTTTCTCCGAATTGCTTTGTTCACAGACTATAAATTAAACATTAAACTTTTGTGATGGAGTTTGGTAAAGGACTCTTGCATCTGTAAAATATCTGTAAGTTTACCTGGGTGAGTGTTTTCAAGCATTTGTAAATATTAAAAAATTAAACTAAAAACTTTTGTTTCTACATGTGTCAAATGGTCAGCATGCAAAATTTTTCCGATGATTGATTTTGTTAATTATTTCAAAATGGCTGTGGATTTTTTGACTTTGTATGCGGTCAGATGGGCGTGATTGCGTTTTGTGATGTTATTCATTGCGAGATGAAAAGCTATCCTAGCTATCCAGGTTTGAAGTGACTCCTGAATGTGTTGATCTACAATACCGATCACTGTTGCTTGCAGAACTTGAAGATATTCGACCAGAATCGCTTAATCGAATCTTTGAAAATAAGGAAAATGGCTAAAAATAATTCAGTATTAAGTGTTTTTAACGATGAGCTTATTTGCAAATACCAATAAATTTATTTAGTGAAATGACATAAAATTGCGAGCCAGATTGCTGAATTACAGATGTATAGCCGTGGTGTCTTTTTTAGCGAATTGGCAAAAGCTCAGCAATTTAAAATACTCCGGGCAAAAACATCAGCAATAAAATTGCTGATTAAATCAACTGTATGTTTTTAAGACTGAATCAATCAAAGTCTTATTGCGTAACATTTGAAAGCTAACTATTGTTATACTGTTTGCATAACGTTTTTGAAGGGCAACATAACAATGATCAACGACGATCAAAACACATCGACTTCTCTTGATCTGGCTCAAATCCGTCAGGATATTGATTCTGTAGACCAACAGATTCAACAGCTTATCAATAAAAGAGCAAAACTGGCTGAAGCTGTCGCAAAAGCAAAATTTGCTGCTGAAGAGAATCCATTGTTTTACCGTCCTGAACGTGAAGCACAAGTTTTACGTAATGTTATGCAGCGTAATGAAGGTCCATTGTCTGACGTCACCATGGCGCGTTTATTCCGTGAAATCATGTCTGCGTGTCTGGCACTGGAAGCACCACAAAGTATTGCATTTCTAGGGCCTGTGGGCACTTATACCCATTCAGCAGTATTGAAACATTTTGGTCAGGATGCCATTGTCCGCCCATTGCCTACCATTGATGAAGTGTTCCGTGAAGTCGAAGCGGGCAGTGCACATTATGGTTTGGTGCCGGTAGAAAACTCATCTGAAGGTGTGGTGAACCATACCTTGGATTGTTTTAAATCTTCACACTTGAATGTGATTGGTGAAGTGGAACTGCGTATCCATCACCAGTTTCTGGTGTCCTCCAATACCCGTAAAGACAGCATTAAACAGATTTATGCCCATCAGCAGACCTTGGCACAATGTCGTAAATGGTTAGATGCCCATTATCCAGGCGTGGAACGTGTTGCCTTAAGTTCTAATGCCGAAGCGGCACGCCGTATTCGCAATGAATGGCATTCCGCAGCGATTGCGTCAGAAGTGGCTGCCAATATTTATGACCTGGAAATCCTGCACAGCAATATTGAAGATAATCCGGAAAATACCACTCGTTTCTTGGTAATTGGTCGTGAAAAAGTACCGCCAAGTGGCAATGATAAAACTTCATTATTAATTTCAGCGCATGACCGTGCCGGTGCATTACTGGAAATTCTGGCACCCTTTGCCAAACACAACATCAGTCTAACCAGTATTGAAACCCGTCCTGCATTGCCTGAAAAATGGGCCTATGTATTCTTTATTGATCTGGAAGGCCATATCGAGCAAGAAAATGTCAAAGCGGCAATTGAAGAAATTCGTCCTTTGGTCAAAGAAGTTCGCGTATTGGGTTCATATCCGATCGCAGTTTTATAAATCACTCTGGTGATCGGCTTGATTTTTTAATTTTAGGCTGATTCCTTTTATCACTTGAAATAGCGGAAGAGTAACATGTCGTTTGTCCCTGCCAATGAAGGCATCTCAAAGTTAAAGCCTTATCAACCAGGTAAACCTATTAGTGAACTTGAGCGTGAGTTAGGGATTACTGATATTGTCAAATTAGCCTCAAACGAAAATCCGTTGGGCTGTTCTGATAAAGTCAAACAGGCTGTAGCAGCTGAACTGGCAGAAATTGGTCGCTATCCGGATGGTGGCGGTTTTATCTTGAAAGACCAGATTCAGGCACAATTTGGTGTAACTGCTGACCGTATTACTTTAGGTAATGGGTCAAACGACTTGCTGGAAATGTTTGCCCGCGCATTCGTTTCAGAGAAAGACTCGGTAATTTATAGCCAGCATGCTTTTGCCGTATATGCTTTGGTGACTCAAGCGATTAATGCAGAAGCGATTGAAGTGCCGGCCAAAGGTTTTGCTCACGATCTGGATGCCATGGCAGCAGCAATTAAAGACAATACCAAACTGATCTTTATTGCCAATCCAAATAACCCGACGGGAACCTGGTTTGAAGAAGCCGAATTTGAAGCTTTCATGCAAAAAGTTCCGGGAAATGTCATTGTTGTTCTGGACGAAGCTTATGTGGAATATTTCCCGGAAAACTTCAACAGCCTGAAATTTCTGGAGCAGTATCCAAACCTGATTGTCAGCCGTACCTTGTCTAAATGTTATGGTCTGGCTGCACTGCGTGTTGGTTTTGCCTTGGCATCGCCAGAAGTAACAGATTACCTGAACCGTATTCGTCAGCCATTTAACGTCAATCATCTTGCCATGGTTGCTGCGGTTGCTGCACTCAAGGATGAAGACTTTATCGAGCAATCGCGTGAAGTGAACAAGGCGGGTATGGCACAGCTCGAAGCTGGTTTTAAAGCTTTGGGGCTGAACTATGTACCTTCTCGTGCCAACTTTATTTTGGTCGATGTACAGGCTGATCCAGCACAAACGTTCAATGCCTTGTTAAAAGAAGGCGTAATTGTACGTCCTGTGGGTATTGCAAATCATCTGCGTGTATCGATTGGTACTGAAGCGGAAAATGCCAAATTCCTGACAGCACTGGCGAAAGTACTCGATTTAGCTCCTGATGCGGTAGAGGAAAAAGCCTAAGCCATGTCTCAGCCACTGTTTGAAAAAGTTGCCTTTATTGGACTTGGGCTGATTGGCTCAAGTCTGGCTCGTGTCATCATTGCTGAAAAACTGGCAAAGCAAATTGTTGCCTCAACGCGTTCGCAAAAAACGTTGGATGATGCAAAAGCGCTTGGACTGATTCAAGAGGGCTATAGCAATCCCGTAGATGCGGTGCAAGGTGCAGATCTGGTGGTTTTGGCTTTACCTGTGCGGGCAACGCAAAAGGTGTTAGAAACCATCAAGCCTTATCTGTCAGAGAACACCATCATTACCGATGTGGGCAGTACCAAAGGCAATGTGGTGGATGCAGCCAAAGCCGTATATGGTGAAAACCTGCCGGCAGGTTTTGTTCCGGGTCATCCGATTGCGGGTGCGGAACATACTGGCGTGCATGCAGGTAAGGTTGATTTGTTTGCCAATCATAAAGTCATTTTGACGCCATTACCAAGCAGTGCTGACTGGGCTGTGGATAAACTGGTTCAACTGTGGCAAGCTGCCAAGGCAGAAGTGATTTGTATGGATGTGGACAAGCACGATGAAGTGCTGGCCCATACCAGTCATCTTCCGCATTTAATGGCCTTTAACCTGGTTGAGCAACTGGCCAACCGGGAAGATAATCTGGATATTTTTCGTTATGCCGCTGGGGGCTTTCGTGATTTTTCCCGAATCGCGGCGAGTGACCCGCAAATGTGGCATGACATCTTTTTTGCCAATAAAAAAGCAATTTTAAATGCAGTGGATGGCTTTGAGCAGCAACTGGCTCAAATTCGCAAACTCATTGAAGATGAAAATTCCAAGGCATTGATTGGACTGTTGGAGCATGCACAAGCTGCGCGACAACACTTCAATCATATGCTCGCTAAAAAACCTTTGATGGAGAACGATAACGTGACACAACAATTTACCATTTTGCCGGGTGATAAGACATTTAAAGGTAAATTTACCGTGCCAGGTGACAAATCTGTGTCACACCGCTCCATCATGTTTGGTGCGATTGCTGAAGGAACCACACATGTTAGCGGGTTCCTTGAAGGTGAAGATGCATTGGCAACACTTCAAGCATTCCGTGATATGGGCGTGAGTATTGAAGGGCCTAAAAATGGTGACGTGACTATTCATGGCGTAGGTATGCATGGCCTAAAATCCCCTGCAAGTGCCTTATACATGGGCAACTCGGGTACTTCCATGCGCCTGCTTTCCGGTATGCTCTGTGCACAGAAGTTTGATTCAGTCATGACTGGTGATGCATCCTTGTCAAAGCGTCCAATGGAACGTATTGCTAAACCGTTACGTGAAATGGGAGCACAGATTCAGACTACAGGTGAGCGTGGTACACCGCCCGTTTCCATTACCGGCAATCAAAAGCTTAAAGGTATTCATTACGACTTACCAATGGCTTCGGCTCAGGTGAAATCAGGGATTTTACTGGCGGGCCTTTGGGCAGAAGGGGAAACATCGGTGACTGAACCGGAACCGACCCGTGACCATTCCGAACGTATGCTGCGTGCCTTTGGTTATGAAGTAAAAACTGAGGGTAACCGTATTTCCCTGCAAGGTGGCGGTAAATTGGTCGGTACTGATATTCAGGTTCCATCTGATATTTCATCCGCTGCATTCTTTATGGTGGGTGCTGCCATTACTGAAGGTTCCGATGTCACTTTGGAAGCGGTAGGGATTAACCCGACCCGTACCGGTGTCATTGAAATCCTGAAACAGATGGGTGCAGATTTGACTGTTGAAAACGAACGTATCGCAGGCGGTGAACCGATTGCAGACATTCGTATTCGCGGCACGCGCACCTTAAAAGGTATTCATATGCCGGAAGATCAGGTGCCATTGGCCATTGATGAATTCCCAGCTTTATTTATTGCTGCAGCTTGTGCTGAAGGTCAAACCATTTTGACTGGTGCTGCCGAGCTTCGCGTAAAAGAATCTGACCGTATTCAGGTGATGGCAGATGGCTTGCAGACTATGGGCATTGACTGTACGCCAACAGATGATGGCATCATCATTGAAGGTAAGGGCAAGTCTGGTGACTGGTCTGCAATTTTCACAGGTGGTGAAATTGAATCGCATCATGACCACCGTATTGCCATGAGTTTTTCCATGGCGGGCTTGCGTACTTCCGGCGAAATTAAAATTATTGGCACCGAAACTGTAGCAACCAGTTTCCCAACTTTCACTGAGTTGGCCAATCAAGCTGGTTTAGCCATTCAAGTCAGTGAATAATTAGTCTAATTTTGTGTATTTGTTAAACAACAGCCAAGCTTTTGCTTGGCTGTTTTGTTTTTATTGCTTATGCTAAAACCATACAACAATAATGTCTTTGGATACACAGATGAGAAAATTAGAATTTACTGCAAACTGTGAAAAGCATAATCATGTGTCACAGCAAACGAATGACTGCCATGTGACTCAGGAATATGTTGCAGATTTATTGTCTAAAGAACTCGGTCAATACGGTTTCCAGACCTTGTCGCAAAGTGGTGATCAGGTTGCGGTAAGTGTAGACAATCAATCTTTGCCATTATCTGTCACCTGCCAGAGTCGTGATGCAGAAGGGCACCTGGTCTGCGAGATTACTTCTTACCCAGCTGAAGATCAGGACTGGCTAGATCGTATTACGGAACAAAGTTTATTGAATCAATTGGCCCAAGCAGTAGAAAATACCTTAAAAGAAGACGAATCTTTTAGTGGTTTTACATGGAAAGGTTAAATATTTATTTTGACCCCATGAGTAAACCAAGAGGAGGGCTTAGCCCACTGCTGTCCCACAATTTTTATAAGAGGAAGCTCACATGAGCTTCCTCTTGTTTGATGGGGATTTTATCGGGTGAAAATAACGCTTTTAAGGTTTTTATTTCAAATAAATTCACCTGAATTATTCT